>NZ_JBXKJL010000031.1:0-44451 GCF_056994735.1 Geomonas sp. | reverse complement strand
CAGGCGCCCCACCCCGCTGATCTCCGCCACCACCCGGTCGCCGCTCGTGACCGGCCCGACCCCCGCGGGAGTGCCGGTGAGGATGATGTCTCCGGGTGAGAGGGTGAAGATCGAGGAGAGGTAGCTGATCAGCTCGGGCATGCGGTGGATCATCAATGCGGTTGAGCCGTCCTGACGCGGCTGGCCATTCACCGACAGGGTTATCCGCACGTCCTGCGGATCGGCAACCGAAGCGGCGGGGACGAAGGGGGAGAGGGGGCAGGCGGTATCGAAACCTTTGGCGATCTCCCAGGGGAGCCCCTTCTTCTTCTGCTCGGACTGCACGTCGCGCAGGGTCAGGTCGATGGCCACTCCGAAACCGGCCACGTGCCCCATGGCCTGGGCAACGGGGATCTCCTTCCCGCCGGTCCCGATCAAAAGCGCCAGCTCGGCCTCGTGGTGGCAGTCGCTGGAGTAGGAGGGGATGACGATCTCCTCGCCCTCGCCGATCACGCTGGAGGCCGGTTTCATGAAGATCACCGGGCGCTCCGGCATGTCGTTGCCGAGTTCCTTGATGTGGTCGACGTAGTTCCTCCCGATGCAGAGGATCTTGCCTATCGGGTATTCCTGCTGGCTGCCGATCAGGGTTGCCTTTTTCATCCTTGCTCCTTGTGAAGGTGGACTACCATTCTCCGTTCGCCGCCCTGACTTCGCCACCGAACCGGCATCCCTGCCAGCTGCCGCGCCTCTTGAGCTCGTTCACCACGGCGTACCACATCTGGTTGTTCTTCAGATCCCAGTTGGGGGCGACCCGGATGGAGAGCGGGGCCGAACCGTACAGCCTCTGGATAGAAACGCGGGGGGGGAGCTCCTCGAGGAAATCGCAGGCACCTCCGAGGTACTCCTGAAGCGAGATGGGACGGTAGCTCCCGTCACGGTACATCTCGGCCAGCCGGGTCCCTGTCACCACATGCAGCTGGTGGATCTTTACCGAGCTGACGGGAAGGGAGGAGATCAGCCGCGCGGTCCTGACAAAGCCGGCCCGGGTTTCGCCGGGGAAGCCGTAGATCAGGTGGGTGCAGATGTCGATCCCCCGCCCGGCGAGCCGCTCCACGGTGTCCAGGTACTCGGCCAGGGTGTGGCCGCGGTTGATGGCGCAGAGGATGGCGTCGTCCATCGACTGCAGCCCGAGCTCCACGCAGACGTAGCGCTCCCGCGCCAGCTCGCTCAAGAGGTCGATGGTCCTGTCCGTGATGGAGTCGGGGCGCGTGCCGATCGAGAGGCCGACCACGTCGGGGTGGTCGAGGGCGCGGCGGTAGAGATCGGCAAGCTCGGAGACCGGTGCGTAGGTGTTGGTGTACTTCTGGAAATAGACCAGGAACTTCTCGCTCCGCAGGCGGGTGCGGTGGTAGGCCATGCCGGCCGAGAGCTGCTCCTCGATCGGGATGACGGCGAGGGTGTCCTTGGGGGAGAAGGAGGCGTTGTCGCAGTAGATGCATCCCCCCGTGCCGCGGCTGCCGTCGCGGTTGGGGCAGGTGAAGCCTGCGTCCACGTTGACCTTGCTCACCCGGCAGCCGAAGTGGCGGCGCAGGAAGGAGCCGTAGGAGTTGATGCGCAGGTCCCTATGTATCAGCTCGTGGGTCATTTCAGTCGCCGGGCTCCAGGGGGGGGAGGAGCGACAGCAGGGTGCGGGCGGCTTCGCGCGGGTCTGGGGCGGAAAGGACGGCGGAGATGAGGGCGATGCCCCGGACGTGGCAGGATGCGACCTCGGCGCAGTTGTCGATGGTGATCCCGCCGAGGGCGAAAACCGGGATCTGGAGCATGTCGGTCACCTGGCGGAGTTTCTCCAACCCCACCGGGGCCCCGAAGGGAGCTTTCGACGGGGTGTAGTAGACCGGGCCGAAGGTGACGAAATCGGCGCCCATCTCCTGGGCGGTGATGGCCTGGACCTGGTTGTGGCAGGAGACGCCGATCAGCTTGCGTTCCCCCAGAAGCCTCCTTACCTTGTAGATGGGAAGGCTCTGGTTGCCGAGATGGACTCCGTCCGCCTCCACCGCGAGGGCGATGTCGACCCTGTCGTTGATGATCAGCTTGGCACCGTAGCGGGAGGTGAGGCGGCGGAGCTCGTAGGCTGTTTCGTAGAGATCCTTGGTGCCGGGTCCCCCCTTCTCCCTGAGCTGGACGGCGCGCACGCCGCCCCTGAGCGCCTCCTCGACCACGAATTCGAGGTTGCGCCCGAGCGTCTCCCCCCTGCCGGTGATCAGGTAGAGGTTGAAGTCTATCCAGGGGGACTCGAGCTCCTTCACGCGATGAGACCGGTGAGCGGGGAGGAGGCGTTGGCGTGGAGCTTCATCGGGATGCGCCCGGCCAGGTAGGCCAGCCGCCCCGCGGCGACGGCGTATTTCATGGCTTCAGCCATGGCGACCGGGTCCTTGGCGCCGGCGATGCCGGTGTTCATGAGGACGCCGTGGCAGCCTAGTTCCATGGCGATGGCGGCGTCGGAGGCGGTGCCGACACCGGCATCGACGATGACCGGTACCTTGACCGTGTCGAGGATGATCCTGATGTTGTAGGGGTTCCTGATGCCCAGACCGCTGCCGATGGGAGCGCCCAGCGGCATGACCGCGGCGCAGCCGATATCCTCGAGCCTCTTGCAGACGATCGGATCGTCACTGGTGTAGGGAAGGACGGTGAAGCCCTCGGCCACCAGGACCGCGGCAGCCTTCAGGAGTTCCTCGTTGTTGGGGTAGAGGGTGCGCTCGTCTCCCAGCACCTCCAGCTTCACGAAGTCGGAAAGCCCCGCCTCGCGCGCCAGACGGCAGGTGCGGATGGCGTCGTCGGCCGTGTAGCACCCGGCGGTGTTGGGGAGGAGGGTGTATTTCTTCAGGTCGATATGGTCGAGCAGCGACTCCTTGCTGCGGTCGGATATGTTGACCCTTCGCACCGCCACGGTGATGACCTGCGCACCGGAGACCTCGATGGCCTCGACCATCTGGTGGAAGTCGGCGTATTTTCCGGTCCCGACCATGAGGCGGGAGTCGAATTCGCGTCCGGCGATGACGAGTTTGTCGTTTCTTTGTGACATCTGTTTTATTCTCCAATCGTTGATCTTCAATATGTGCAGCCCGGCCGCGAACGCAGTCTCGCCCGGAAATCATGGTTGAACGGCAGCGGCCAGCGGCAGGGGAGGGTGGGGCATCCCGCTCCGCCTGCGGCGCGGCCTCAGCGGCGGATCTTGCCCCCGCCTCCGACGAAGTGGACGATCTCCACCGCGTCCCCCTCCTTCAGGAGGGTGTCCTGGTACTGTGCCTTGGGAAGGATATCCCGGTTGAGTTCGACGGCAACCCGGCGCGGGTCTATGCCGAGGGAGACGAGGTAATCCTGGACCGTGAGGGGCTCGATTGATACGGCTTCGCCGTTTGTGGTGATGTTCACTGCTACTCCGGGGTTTATAGACTGGAATGGCCTTTGCGGGGTGGCGGGCGGGTAAGAAGTCGGCGGTTCGCATCGCCGGCCTCGGCGGCCCGGCTGTCAGGGGGTGGCCCGACCGTAAACTAGCAATATTGTCGCGCCTGTGTCAATCGTTTTCTTTCGCGGGTTTGCGCCTCCCGGGGCACTGGGAGGCGCATGGCAGGCGCTGGTCCTCATGGTCCGAGCCGGGTGATGCGGTCCTGAAGAGCGGCGGAGACCGGTGGTCCTGGCCGCAGGATACTGGAGCACCTCACCCGGCGGGGTCTGAGAGTGTTGTTGCCCTCTCCGATGCCAGCCGGCACCTCCCCTCCGCTTCCGTGAGAGCCTCGTTTTGCAGCGGGAGGGCAATGATGAAGGTGGTGCCAACCCCGACCTCGCTCTGCACGTCGATGCGGCCTCCGTGTTTTTCGATGATGCCGTAGGAGACGGAGAGGCCGAGGCCGGTTCCCTTGTTCTCCTTGGTGGAGAAGAAAGGATCGAAGATCTTGGCCAGGTTGGCCTCGGGAATGCCGCAGCCGTCATCGCTGACCCTGACGATCACCTCTCCCCCCTCCGGATCGGCAGCCGTAGTGACTTCGATGACACCTTCGCCCATCATGGCCTGGCCCGCGTTCAGGAAGATGTTGACCAGTACCTGCTCGAACTGGTTGGGGTCCAGCAGGATAAGCGGGAGGTCCCGCGCGTAACGCCTGACCACCTTGATGTCCTGGAAGAGGATCTGGTGCTCGATCAGGGAGAGCGCGGCCTCGGAGACGTCGTTTACGTTGCATAGCCCCTTCTGCGGCGTGGTCACCCGGGCGAACTCCAGAAGGCCCTTGACAATGTCGGCGCAGCGCTTGGTCTCCCTCATCACGGTATTGATGTCGTTTCTCAGCGTCTCGTCGAGCCTTGGGTTGTTCTGGATCAGCGAAGAGAAGACCAGGATGCCGGTCAGCGGGTTGTTGATCTCGTGGGCTATTCCGGCCACGAGCTCCCCGAGGGAGGCGAGCTTCTCCGAGCGGATCAGCTGGGCCTGCATCGCGGTGACTTCCTGGGTCCTTTGCTGGACCATCTCCTCAAGCGTCTTGCCCCACCCCTCCAACTCCTCCCGGGCCTTCCTCAGGTTGAGCGTCATGGCGTTGAAGGAGTCGGCCAGTTCCCCCAGTTCGTCGTTGGCGAAGGTGTTGACCAGTCCGTCAAGCTCGCCCCGGGAGAGCTTCTTGGTGTGGCCCAGTAGTTCCCGCACCGGGCGGTTCACCAGGTTCTGGGTGCAAAGGGTGAGCGAGATCGAGGTCAGGACGATCAGCGCCAGGGTCAGGGCGATGCTGCGGTCCCGGTAGGCTTCCAAGAGCGAATGCATCCTGTCCAGGGAGACCACCACGTCCAGCACCCCGAGGACCTTGAAGGCCTCGGGATGGAAGTGGCAGCTCGCGGTGTAGCAGCTCTCCTCGTTGTAGATGGCGCTGGTGATCCCCAGGAACTCCTCCCCCCTGGGGTCGTAAAACCGGCGGCTCCTGTGGGTGGAGGAGGCTGTGACCAGGAGTTGCCTGGTTCCGTGACAGACCCTGCAGACCTCGGAGCCCTTCTTCAGGATGGTTCCGATCTCAGCCTCGTTGGTGGAGTAGATGACGCGGCCGGTCTTGTTCAGCAGCCGCACCCTCTCCACCCCCCGGTGGGCGCTGATCTGCTCGATGGTCTTGTAGAACAGGGGACGGTCGTCCCTCAGCATGTGGTTGTGGGTGGTGCGGATGATGGTCTCGCTGATGTTGTCCGCGTCGGCGATGGCGTCGTGCAGCAGCAGGTCCTTGAGGCTGTTGAGGTTGAGATAGGCGAAGAGCGCCATGGTGCTCAACAGCACCATCCCGGTCGCGACCGTCAGTTTGGATATCAGGTTCAGGCGCACGGGGCCTCCACGGGCCGCTGCAGAAGTGTGGTAGAACAGCCCGAAGGACACGGACCGGCAAAAATCTTTTGGTGCTTGACATTTTTAAAACGATATTCTATGTTTTAAGGAGTGATTTTGACGGCATCACAGGGCCATCGTCAGGCGGTTCGGCATGGCCCGGCCGGACGGCGGCAGGCGACACCTGCCTCCGACGCGTATCGTGAGTGTAGTTACATTAAAACAATTTATCAAGAAATAAATTATCTTGACAGCCCCCCGTAAATAACCTAGTTAATAGTGTTTGGAATTTTCCCACTAATAAAACAGGTGCAGCCAATGGCGAAAAAAGAAAAATCGGAATACATCATTCAGGCCGTATCCCACGCCCTTGATCTATTGGAGCAGTTCCACGACGAGGTGGACGAGCTCGGCGTGACGGAGCTCAGCAAAAGGCTGAAACTGCATAAAAACAACGTTTTCCGCCTCCTGGCCACCCTGGAGTCCAGAAACTATATAGAGCAGAACAAGGTCACCGAGAACTACAGGCTGGGCCTGAAGACTCTGGAACTGGGGCAGACCTTCATAAAACAGATGGGCCTTCTGCGCCAGTCCCGCCCTGTGCTCGAGGCGCTGGTCAAGGAGTGCAACGAAACCACCTACGTGGCCATCCTCAAGGAGTGCCACATCGTGTACCTGGACGTGGTCGAGACCGACCTGACCGTCAGGGTGGTGCCGAGGGTCGGCGCCAGGCTTCCGGCCTACTGCACCGCGGCCGGCAAGATCCAGATCGCCTACATGACCGACGAGGAGCTGGAGAACTACCTCCCCACCAAGGACATGAAGCGCTACACCCCGAAGACCCTGACCGACAGGGACGAGCTCAAGAAGCACCTGAAGCTGGTGGCCGACCAGGGCTATGCCATCGACGACGAGGAGATGGATGTCGGGGTCAAATGCGTCGGCGCCCCCATCCGCGACTACACCCGCAGGATCATCGGCGCGGTCAGCATCTCCGGCCCTTCCATGAGGTTCACCGACGAAAGGCTGGAGAAGGAACTGATCCCCCTGGTGGTACGCTCGGGGGAGGAGATCTCCCACAAGCTCGGCTACCACAAGTAGCGGCCCCTCTCACCCGTCCCAAGACCCCCCCGGCTCCCGCAAAAGCGAGACGGGGGGTTTTTCTTTTCTACTTCCGACCCTCCCCCGGCGCCACGATTTCCTCGCGCCAGATCCGGGCCACCTCGGCCTCGAGCTCTTCCCTGCTGCCGCTGTTGTCGATCACCACCTGCCCTAGCCGTTTCTTTTCCTCCATCGGCATCTGGGCCGCCATGCGGGCCAGGGCGCCCTCGCGGTCCAGGCCGTCGCGGGCCATCAGGCGCTCCAACTGGGCCTGGGGGGACAGGTAGACCACCCAGATCTCCTCGAACCGCGAGGCGATCCCGGCCTCGAAGATCAAGGGGGCGACGTAGAAGGTCGTCTCCACCCCGGCTTCCCTCAGCCTGGCCAGCTTTTCGTCGGCCAGCTTCCGGATGGCGGGGTGGGTGATGCCCTCGAGGGTGCGACGGGCGGCGGGGTCGGAGAAGACGACGGCGCCGAGGGCGGCGCGGTTGAGGGTGCCGTCACTGTTCAGCACCTTTTCTCCGAAAGTCGCAGCTATGGTCTTCAGCGCCTCTTTCCCCGGCTCGACGACCTCGCGTGCCAGCTGGTCCGCGTCTACCACCGCTGCCCCCAGCCGCTCCAGGAGTACCGCCACCGTGCTCTTCCCCGAGGCGATGCCCCCGGTAAGTCCTATCACTCGCAAGATTTCTCTCCAAAAGTTTGTTTGCCTCTCCGCCACCCTCGCGAAAGAGGTGATTCCCTTCATGGTTGCCGCAAGCCTCCTGGTCCTTCCTCCTGCGCAGCAGGCGCTTGTGGCGGCCGCTGCGGGTTCCGGCGGGACCGACGGCGATGTTAAGGTGAATCTCCTGCAAAGACAACAGCTAATTGCACCGGGGGCAGGGGCCGGCGCGGACGGGGGCTAGAGAGGCGATAATGCGTATGATTTTTCCCTTGATTAGAGCCGTGTGATGTGGTAAAAACTGGATACTGTATACAATTTGACTTGTTTGTTTTACCTAATAAATGTAAACATTTAGCCCGAAAATGGGCGGATTATTACAGCTATTTCGGAGGCCTAAGTGGCAGAGGTAGTTTTTTCCAGCTGGGGCAGAACCATAGTTGACAACCGCAAAGGCGGCGAGGTGAAACCGGCGAGCTTCAAGCTTCCGGTCACCTACGACGGCGAGCGCCCGCTCTCCGCCTTCATCGGCTGGGATGGTATCATCCTGTACAACAAGGATGTGGACATCCCCCGCATGCTGGCGGAGTACATGAAGCGCGCCCAGGAGAAATACGTCTGCGGCAAATGCACCCCCGGCAAGAAGGGGACCAGGGTCATCCTCGATGCCCTGACCCGGATCGTCGAGGGGCAGGGGGAAGAGCGCGACCTCGACACCATCGAGGACGTCTGCGACCTGCTCTCCCACGCCAAGTGCACGCTCTGCCCGAGCTGCGCCCTGCCGGTCAGGGACGGCATCACCCACTTCCGGGACGCCTTCCTGAACTACATCAGGGGCGCCAAGAGCCTCTCCTCGGACTTCCGCTACGTCGAGAAGTACACCGCACCCTGCATGGACCGCTGCCCGGCCCACATCGACATCCCCGCCTACATCGAGGCGCTCAAGGACTACCGCTACGACGTCTCGCTGCAGACGGTGCGCGACTCCATGCCGCTTCCTTCGGTCTGCGGTCGCGTCTGCCCGCACCCGTGTGAGACCGCCTGCCGCAGGAAGAACGTCGACGAGCCGATCAGCATCATGACTCTCAAGCGCACCGCTTCCGACTACGAGTGGATGCACGAGAGAAAGCCCCCCATGCTGCCCAAGCCGAAGAAGGGGAAAACCGTCGCCGTGGTCGGCGCCGGTCCCGCCGGCCTGGCCGCCGCCTACTACCTGGCGCTCGAGGGTTACCCGGTCACCATCTACGAGGCCCTCCCTATCGGCGGCGGCATGGTGGCGGTCGGCATCCCCCCTTACCGCCAGCCGCGCACCCTGTTGCAGCGCGACATCGAGATCATCCAGTCCCTGGGCGTCGAGATCATCTACAACACCAGGGTCGGCAAGGACGTCACCCTGGACGAGCTTCGGAAGAAGTTCGACGCCGTCTTCCTGGCCCCGGGCGCGCACCGCTCCAAGCCGATGGGCGTCGAGGGCGAGGACAAGGGGTACAAGGGCTTCCTGACGGGGGGGATCGACTTCCTGAGGAACGTCTACCTCGGGCTTCCCTCCGGCATGGGCAAGAAGGTCTTCGTGGTCGGCGGCGGCAACACCGCCATCGACTGCGTCAGGGTGGCGCTGCGTGAAGGGGCCGAGGAATCGACCCTGGTCTACCGCCGCTCCAGAAAAGAGATGCCCGCTGACGTGTGGGAGGTCGACGGTGCCGACGCCGAAGGTGTCAAGTTCGAGTTCCAGGTGCTGCCGACCAAGGTCATCGCCAACGACAAGGACGAGGTCACCGGGGTCGAGCTGATCAGGATGGCGCTGGGCGAACCGGATGCCTCCGGACGCCGCCGCCCCGAGCCGGTACCCGGCTCCGAGTTCGTGATCGAGTGCGACACCATCATCCCGGCCATCGGCCAGGATGCCGACCTCTCCTTCATCCCCGCCGAGGCCGGTATCGACACCACCAAGTGGTCGACCATCGTCACCAAGTACGTCCCGCTCAAGGGGGCCGACGGCAAGGAGCTGAAGGACGGCATGGGGAACATGCTCTCCAGGACGCTGATCACCGACTGCGACGGCGTCTTCGCCGGCGGCGACGCCGAGATCGGCCCGCTCACGGTAGTGGCCTGCGTCGGCTCCGGTCACCGCGCCGCCAAGGTCATCGCCCGCTACCTGGAAGGGAAGGGGGTCGAACTGACCGACGACGAGCGGATGGAGGACATCCTCAGCTACTTCGGCGTCTACGACAAGAACGAGCCCGTCGCCTGGCTGGACAGCGCGTCCCGCGAGCACCAGGCCGAGATCCACGGCAAGGAGCGGGCGAGCTACAAGAACTACTGCGAAGTCGAACTCGGCTTCTCCGACCAGCAGGCGGTCCGCGAGGCCGAAAGATGCCTGCGCTGCTACCGCATCGGCATGGTCGCCGTCTAGGGGCTCCGAGTCCCTCCAACCGATTCCGAAAACGAAACGAAGAACTGAGAAAGACTGAGGTTTTTATATGGTCAGCTTAACCATTGATGGCAAGAGCGTGCAGGCTGAAGTCGGTACCACCATACTGGAGGCCGCTGACAGCATCGGCATCAAGATCCCGACGCTGTGCTGGCTGAAGAAGGTCTCCCCGACCGGCGCCTGCCGCGTCTGCGCGGTGGAGGTCGAGGGGGTCGATCGCACCATGACCGCCTGCAACACTCCGGTCAAGGAGGGGATCAAGGTAACCACCGACACCCCGGCGCTGCGGGACATGCGCCGCAAGGTGCTGGAGCTCTTGCTGATCAACCACCCCCTCGACTGCCCGGTCTGCGACGCCGGCGGCGAGTGCGACCTGCAGGACTCCTGCTACGGCCTGAACGCCACCAAGCAGGAGTACTCGGCGGTCCTGGAGCGCCGTCCCATCCGCTACGACTGGCCGCTTCTGGAGAGCGATCCCAACCGCTGCATCCTGTGCGAGAAGTGCGTCAAGGTCGACCACGAGATCGTGGGCTGCGACGCGATTCACGTGGTCAACCACGGCGAAGCCACCATCATCGACACCAAGGACGGCCGGCCGCTCAACTGCGAGTTCTGCGGCAACTGCGCCGCGGTCTGCCCCACCGGCGCCCTGATCACCAAGCCCTTCAAGTTCAAGGGTCGCCCCTGGACCTTCGCCAAGGTGCAGAGCGTCTGCGGCTTCTGCGGCGCGGGGTGCCAGATCGAGTACCACGCCAAGGAGGGCAAGGTCGCCAGGGTGGTCAGCGACGACGGGACCTTCAACAACGGCAACCTCTGCATCAACGGCCGCTTCGGCTACGGCTACCTCGAATCAGCCGAGCGGCTCGCCAAGCCGATGGTGCGCGACAACACCGGCGCCCCGGTCTACACCGACTGGAACACCGCGCTCGACACAGCCGCCGGCAAGCTCAAGGAGATTGTGGCCCGTGACGGCGCCGCCGCCGTGGCAGGTCTCGGTTCCCCGAGGGTGACCAACGAGGAGAACTTCCTCTTCCAGAAGTTCCTCAGGGAGGCGGTCGGCACCAGCAACATCGACTCCGAGGCCGGCCTCGGCTTCGCCCAGGCGCAGGCCCAGATGCTGAGGAGATTCGGCTTCACCGGCGCCAGCAACACCATTGACAAGCTCGATAACGCCGAGGCCATCATCGTCTTCGGGACCGACCTCAACGCCGAGGCCACCGGCCTCGAATACCGGGTCATCACCGCGGCGACCAAGAACGACGCCAAGCTGATCCTGGTCAACATGCGGGACGTCAAGCTGAAGAAGTTCGCCAACAAGCACCTGAAGAACCTGCCGGGGCGCGAACTGGCGGTCACCTACGCCCTGATGAAGGCCGTGGTCGAAGCGGGGGGACAGCTTCCGGCCGGCTCCGAGGCCGTTGCCGGACAGCTTGCCGCTCTCTCGCTCGCCGATCTCGCCAGGGAAGCGGGGATCTTGGAGGAGACCGTCAAGGATGCCGGAAGGCTCATCGCCGGCAAGAAGAAGGTCGCCCTCATCTTCGGCAGCGACGTGATCCGTAGCGAGGATGCCCAGGCCAAGATCGCCGCCCTGGCCGACCTCGCCATCCTGGTCGGCGCTGCCGGCGAGGAAGGGGGAATCTTCCCGATCGATCCCAAGAACAACACGGTCGGTCTCCTGGACATGGGCGTGTCTCCCGAGAAGGGGGCCGGCAAAGGGGTCTGGGGCATCGTCGAGGGGATCGAGCAGGGGAGCATCAAGGCCCTCTACCTCATGGGTTGCGATCTGGCAGGGTTCCCGGAGAACGCCAGGATCAGGAAGGCGCTGGGGAAACTCGAGCTCCTGATCGTGCAGGATGTCTTCGACAACGACACCCTCCCCTTCGCGCACGTGGTCTTCCCCGCCGCCGCCCCGGCCGAGAAGAGCGGAAGCTTCACCTCGACCGACAACCGCGTGCAGTCGCTGTCCAAATCGATCAACGCTCCCGGCGACGCCAAGGAAGACTGGGCGATCATCGCCGACCTCCACAGCCGGGTCAGCGGCACCCCCGCCAAAGGGTTCCCGATGGTGGTCATGTACGACATCGCTGACGCGGTCGAGAGCTACCAGACCAACGGCGACGGCAGCAAGCTGGTCAAGAAGAAAGCCGCGGTCAAAACCGCTGCGGCACTGGCCCCGGTGGCCAAGGGGGCACCCGCCGCCCTGCCGAAATTCCAGCTGCTGGTAGGGGCGATGGGGTACCACAACGGGACCTCGACCACCCGCTCCGCCAATAACCTCTCGGTATCTGCGTCTGGGTACGTCGAGCTGCACCACGCCGATGCTGTGGCGCTGGGGATCGTCGACGGCGGCCAGATCAAGGTGAGCTCGGCCCACGGCACCATGGTCGGCAAGGCCAGGGTCACCGAAACCGTCCAGCCTGGCCTGCTCTTCGCCCCGGTGCATTTCAGGGAGCTGAACGCCAACGCGCTCCTCAAGGGAAACAGCAACCTGGTCGAGGTCAAGGTCGAGAAGGCCTAAACTCCTGCCAGTCAGATAGATGAAACGAGAAAGGCCCCGGTGGTTTACCGGGGCCTTTCTTATTCCGAGTGCGACAAGTCAGCTAGTGCGACAAGTCAGCGGATCCTTGCTGAGACTCCCCCTCCCTTGACGGGAGGGGGCAGGGGGGTGGGTGAATCTGGCGACTCCCCTCCTCCCTCCAGGGGAGGGGGAGTGCTGAGGTTGTTTGGATCCATCGGATGCATCCAGGGGAAGGGGCAATGGCTGTTACTGGGTGGGAGGGACGATCCTGAAGCTCATGCGACGGAGCTGTACGTCCAGTTCCTTGAGCTTCGCCTCGTACTCACGCAGGTAAAAGGCCTTCTTGTTTTCGTCGTGAAAAGTAACTCCCTCTTTCAGCATCTCGATGCGCGATTTCGCCATATCTCTCATCATGGTGAGAGATTCCTTCATGTCCGACAAAGTGCCCTCCTTGGCGGCCATTGCTCCGCCGGCATGGTGGTCTCAGCCGGGACGGCACCGGGACCACCGCAATGCATAAAATGACAACATGCCGCGGAGACTACACTCTATGTCGGCCCGGGTCAAAGAAAATTTTCTTTATTAAGCAACACTTTGCACTGTCTCAGCGGACCATCTCCTCCCCCCGTTGTCTCGGGCGCGATACTTGTTGAAGTTCCTAGGGGAGATGATAGTATGTTAGCTTCTCCTGAGTCAGCAGCTTGTTCCTGACAGCTGACAAGTCATGACCGCCTGAAGCTGGTGCCAGTTGTAGATGAGGAAATGTCGCTTTAATTTCCGTGGCAAAGGAGGAGACCGATGCGTGATCAGCTGACGGTAGCCGCAGCAGCGGGGATGGATAAGAGCATCGTCGACAAGCTGGACCAACTGCTGGCCGGGCCGAACGACCGGGCTTACATCGTCTGCACCGCGGTCGACTGCAGGCGCAACATCAAGGGGCATTGCACCATCTTCATGGTCCTGGACGTGCCGCGGATGAAAACGAGGAAACGCTGCGACCAGTACGATTGCGGTGCTTGAGGGGGGCTGGGGAGGGAGAAAGCTTAAGGCGCGAATCCCGGTGGCGGCCTCAGTCGAAAAGCCCTGAATCCTCCTCCGGGAGGCGGCCGTTGCGCTCCAGGAAGGCCAGCTGCTCGATCTTCTTGCCGATCTGCTGCTGGCAGAAGGTCCAGATCCGGTAGCTCTCCACGCAGAGGACGGTGAATCCCGCGCCGAAGACGGCCCAGTAGTTGTCGGAAAGGGCCTGGGCGAAGTAGTAGAAGAGGTAGAAGACGCTCAGGTAGCCGACATGGCAGAAGCTCGAGCGGTGATGGATGCCGGCCATCATGCGGGAAAGGCTCAGGATGATGGCGGAGAAGGTATAGAGGACCAGCACGATGCTGATGATCTGGGCGGAGGGGGGAGGCCCCAGCGAGGCCACCACCTTTTCCGGGCGCGGCAGGAACCAGAACTCCCGCCAGGCAAGGGTGCTGACCACGAGAAATAGAGAAAGCGCCCACAGACCCCGGTTGGAGAAGTGCTTAAGGCGCTTGATCTCGTCCACCAGCCCCTGGCGCAGGGTGGCCTGGGCATCGCGGGCTGGCTTTCCCATGGTGGCTGCTTGATGTCGGTCCGCCTGCTCCATTCGTCACTCGATGGCTGACATAGCGATTCCCAAATCACTACTACAGCTGGGTAGGATCGACCGCCTTGACAGACCTTTTCTCAGTTTCTCCTAATTTTGTTCTGATAAAATAGTAGGATTTAGCTATCTTGTCAAGCTCATAAGGCAGATCAGTCGGGTGTGACAGATTGCCTCCCACCTCAACTCTCTCAGTGTATCTCTGCAGTTTCTGAAGCGGCACCAGTACGATGATTTTCAAGAGAGCTATGACACCTGCGACAGTCAGTATCAGTGTCAGCACCGAGAAAAATACCATCTGCAGGCGTATCGATGCCAGTGCGTTGAGGGTCCCCTCGTTGGAAAGACCGATGTCCAGGGTGCCGAGGACCTTCTGGGTCGCGGGATGGACGTGGCAGGCGGCGTTGGCGCATTCAGGCTCGTTGTAGATCGGGGCGGTGATGGCCATCACCTCGGTGCCGGAGGCATTCTTGAAGGTCCGGGCCTTCTCCATGCTCCCCAGGGACGTCATCGGCACGTCCTTTTCGTGGCAGGCCACGCACCCTTCAGCCTTCTTGTCCACCTGCTGGTCGACCTCTTCGGCCTTGGAGGAGAACGCCACGATCCCCTTCTTGTTGAAGATCCGCACGTGCTGCACGCCCTTCTGGTCGCTGATGTTGCGGATGATGGCGTTGTTCAGGTCGCGGTCCGATTTCAGCATCGCGTAGCGGGTCGACTTGAGCACGATCCCGGCCAGGGTGTTGGCCTGACCTACCGAGTCCCGCACCACGATGTTCTTGATGGCGGTGTAGAGCAGCACGAAGCAGACCACCAGAAAACCGGTAACGACCACCCCTACGGGAACCAGAGCCCTTCCTGCGATTCTATCGAACATGGCATCTTCTCCCAATGTTGCTGCGCTTTTGCCGAACCCCCGATCGCTGTGCGGATCGCCTCCCCCGCCCCTCGCGGGAGGGGGATAGGGGGCGGGGGTAGGTGCCACGGTCTCAGCCGGTGGCTGCTTCACCCACCCCCTGCCCCCTCCCGTCAAAGGGAGGGGGAGTGATTGAGGGATTGTGATGCATGGATGCTGCTTCGTCTTTAGTCCAGCTTGGTCATCGATTTGTAACTCCCGACCGGGATGGTGCTGGAGTCGCGGACGCCGATGGCGGTGCCGGGTGAGGTCTCCAGGACCGGCACCACTTCCTCCTGCGCCTTCCACTTGTAGAGGATGGGGAGCCGGTAGAGGATGAAACGATAGACCACGATGTAGATGGCGAAGATGGTCAGGCTGATCACGATCTCACGCCAGGGCGGGATCTCCCGCTCGGGGAGCTTCCAGTTGAAGGTGAACATGGCGGTGTTCATCCGGTTCAGCACCACCCCCAGCACGGTCATGACCGCGCCGGTCCTAAGGATCCCCATCTTTCTCGTGTGGGCGCCGTAGGTCATCAGCACCAGCGGGAGCATGAAGCCGAGGATGATCTCGAACATGAACCACTGTCCCCAGCCGCTGTCGAGATAGGCCCACTTGTTGTCATGGGCGATGCCGATCAGCTTGATGGTGATGTAGGTGGCGATGCCCATGCAGGCGCCCTTGGCCAGCGATACCGTGATCTTGTCGAGGTTGTCGTGGAACCTGCGGTCACCGCGCCAGGTCAGGGCCTTGCTGGCTATGGTGCTGACCGTGATCACCATGCAGAGACCCCCCGGAAGCGAGGAGACGAAGAAGTGCAGCCACTGGAAGGACGAGGAGTACCAAAGCGGATGCACCTTGCCCGGCGCATAGGTGAAGAGCGCGCCCAGCGCCCCCTGGTGCAGGGTGGAGAGGATGATGCCGGCCACGGTGAGGCCCAGGGTGATCCTTCTCACTCCGCGCTTGCCGGCGGGGAAGCCGATCCACTCGAAGAAGGCCGTGGAGACTTCCAGGATCTGCACCGACAGGTAGGTGGAGACGTGCCAGGCGACCAGGAAGAGGACGGCTGCGGGCCCGAAGGAGACCACCATCGGATACGGCAGGCGCCAGGGTTGCCCCAGGTCGGCCAGGAGGTATACGACGGCGAAGAAGTAGCCCAGGAGACCGTTCAACAGGGCCAGCCGCTCGATCGGCTCCAGGTCATGCCGGCCGAAGATCTCGCAGGCGGTCCCCAACTGGAAACCCGAGGAGGAGAGGGGGACCATGGCGAAGAGGCCGAAGCCGAGGAAGAGGCCCCAGGGATAGTCGCATGAGCCGCTGGTGGCCCAGGCGAGGCCGAAGAAGAAGCGGCCGATCAGGATGGGGATCCCGATCGCGAAGATGCAGGCCAGGAACCAGTTGACGGGGTTGCGCACCGCCTGCAGGAGGTACTGGCTCGGTGTGAGCCCCAGGAGGAGCTTGTTCATGATGGTCCGTTTTTCCCCGGACTCCTCGAATGGGGAATCGACCGTGGCGAGGCCTTGCTGGATAAACTTTTTCATGGTCAGTGATCCTCCTGCCTGGTTTCATTGTCATGCCCGTGCCCGTCGTGTCCGTCCTTCTTGGTCGACAGCAGGTGGATTCCCGAGAAGAGCGCCGGCCAGATGGAGAGCACCATCGGCACCATCCCGAGGAAGTCCTTGACGTTGGAGATGATGGGGTCGTTGCTCAAGGTGGTGTCGAAGCCGATCTTGTCGAAGGGGACCTTGGAGAGGTAGAGCCAGCTGGTGCCCCCCACCTCTTTCTCTCCGTAGACGTGATCGTAGTAGCGCTCCGGGCTCTCGCGGATCCTTTCGTGGGCCAGCTTGATGAGATCGGAGCGGTGCCCGAAGGTCAGTGCCTCCTGGGGGCAGATCTCAACGCATGCGGGGGGCTTTCCTACCTTGAGCCTTGTGTCGTAGCACAGGATGCACTTCTTGACCACGGGATCGGTGACGCTGTCGTAGCTGTAGCCGGGAACGTTGAACGGGCAGGCGATCATGCAGTTGCGGCACCCGACGCAGATCTTGGGATTGTAGATGACCGCCCCTTCCTTGGTCTTGGTGTAGGCGTTGACGAAGCAGGAGGTCAGGCAGGCCGGCTCGTTGCAGTGGTTGCACTGCACCTTCCGGTAGACCGGCCCAGTGGAGGCCTTCTTCTCGTACTCGTTGACCACGGTATAGGCCTTGGCGGTCGGGCGCCGCGGCTCCTCGAAGACCGACTTGTCATCGAACGGAACGTCGGGCTCAGGGAGCTTCTGTTCCTTATTGCAGGCAGCCTCGCAGCTGCGGCAGCCGATGCAGCGGGTGGTGTCAACCAAGACCCCCATTGCCTCGGGATATCCCTCGAACGAACCGCTCGCCCATCCTTTGTTCGTCTTGCCGAGCGAGATGGTGGCCCCACCTATAACGCATGCCTTAAGAAAATTTCTACGTTTCATCACGGTTCTCCTTCGGTTTCATGATGGACTGCGGTCGATGGCGATCGGTCAGTGGTGCTTGCCGCTCTTCTTGCCCGGCGGCGGAGCATATTTCCCGGCGCTGTAGAGAGCCTCGCCCTGATCGGTGCGCGGGTGGCAATCCTGGCATCCGGTGGGACCGGCGGCCCGCTTGGCATGGCAGCCGATGCAGTTCTGGTGCATGGCGCCCTTGAGCCCCATCTTGTCCAGGTGGTAACGCTGCTTGGCCTCGCGCTTCTCGGCCAGGGTCTCCGGGGCAAAGGGCTGCGAAGAATGGCATCCCTTGCAGGAGACGACCGCGGTCGGGCTGGAGTTGCTATGGCACCTTACGCAGTTGGGATCGAGCACCAGGGTGCCGGTGGTGTGATGGTGGCAATCCGAGCACTCCCTGATCATCTGGATGTGTTTGGCGTGATCGAAGCTGAACGCGGCGTAGAGCTTCCCGTTCTGATTGAGGGTGATGGTATCCGGAGCCGATGCGCAGGAGGCCGCGACCGGATAGGACATGGTCAGGATTAATGCACCGAGAATCAATGGCTTGTAAGATGGCATGTCGATCTCCTGCCTAGGTGGGGAAATGTCCCCACTTCATTGAGATGGGTGCTGCTAAAGAGTGATGGGTGATTCCGAGTCATCTTTCGTGTTTCGACAGGCTCGGCACGAACGGTTTCATGGCGCTGCTGTCACGGCAACCGTTCCCGGCCAGATCGGCGATTGGGCGGAATGACTTTACCGAGTGTCATGAGGCCGTTCGCCCTTGAGCCTGTCGAAAGGCGCACTATTAATGGTTCAGTGCTGAGAGTGGGCGTTCTCGTCCTGCTCCCGCTTGTGCAGGTAGCGGTAGAACATCGGGAAGCCGATGAAGAAGGCGACGCAGATCAGATACTCCACTCCTTTGATGTACTGGTAGAAGTCGACCAGTGTGAAGACTTCCTTGATCTGTCCGAACTGTTCGAGCATGGCAGTTACTCCTTTGTATTCGTAGATTCGGCAACCTTGGCTATGGTCAGTGCAGCTTCGCGCGGGAGGGCGATTTCTCCTGCTCTTTGACTCCCTTGAGCATTCCGTAGAGGGTCATGATGGCGGGGATGAGCTGCACCACCAGCACCAGGGCGCAGAAGCCGAGGAAGATGAAGATGCCGATCTTGCTGACGAAGACCTTGCTGGTCGATGCCGCGTGGGCGTTGGCTGTGGCCATCAGGAAGATGATTGCAGTGTTAAGTGCCGCCGGAAGCCTCATTTTCGTTTTCATGGTGTTCCTCCTTGGATGCGGTTGTTGTTGTCTCTGCCTATTTGGGCCGGGCGCGCTGGCCGCGCCCCTCGTTTTCTGTCAGGTCGGCTGCAGCCGTACGCTTTCGAAGGCGCACTGCACGGCCTGCCGGATCTCTTCTCGGTCTTCGGCGTTAACCGGCTTCAGGGCATGGTAGAAGATGCCCTCGCTCCTCAGTTTCCTGATCAGCGGCAGCGATGTGTCGGCCGCAACCAGGATGA
Organism: Geomonas sp.; assembly: GCF_056994735.1. Classification (NCBI taxonomy): domain Bacteria; kingdom Pseudomonadati; phylum Thermodesulfobacteriota; class Desulfuromonadia; order Geobacterales; family Geobacteraceae; genus Geomonas; species Geomonas sp. The sequence goes on along the minus strand of NZ_JBXKJL010000031.1, from coordinate 25,928 downwards.
TGGTCAGCTTGCGGTTGCACTGCTTGAGGAGCGGGATGAGCTCGGCGGCTGTCAGTTCGTCGAACTTGGTCCCGAGGAGCACAACCTGTGCGGTCTTTTTCAGGATCCCCGAGAGCGCGCTTTCGACCGAGTTGGTGACGATGACGTTGTAACCAAACTCGATGAACATGGAAGCCATCTGCTTCCGACAATCCATGTCTTCATCCACGATGAGCAGTCCTTGCATAGCTTTATCCTCATACAGAGTTAACCAATGCTTCATCTGGGCCGGGCACGATGCTGACTCAGTCAATTCCCGCCGGGACAGATGGTGTTTCCAGCCGCTCGTGAAGTTTCTGTGTCAGGCGCTGGTCTTGCCGCTACCAGCCCTACGCTGGGCTTCGCTCGCTTCAGAAGAGAAGATCCCCTTGAGAATGCCCAAAAAGAGGGTCATCCCCGGCAAGAGTTGAAAGAGGATGATCAGTGCGACGAAGGCTATGAAGAAGGTGGTCAAGAGGCTCATGCCTTCAACGTTTGTCCCCCCTGCGGATGCCATTGCCTGGGTGCCGGTGATCATCAGTGATAGCAGCGTGGCGGATATGGTTTTCATGGTCTTCTCCTTTCCTTCAGCAGGCTTGAGGTCACCTGATTACAGGTTGTTTCATGTGTAAACGCTAATAGCACGGAGCGTGCCATTGCGGCAGCGTGATACAACATGCTGAAATATTGAGACTTATTTGCTGGAGCTGTTTTTGGGGGGGAGGAATGTTGCGGTAGCTGTATATGGCCCATATACAGCCAGACGGTGTATCGGCTGGCACAGCGGAGGTGTCGGAGGGGAAGAGGCCGCCAATTCAGGGACTCTGTCCGTACAAGACGGTGTATCGCGACTCGATACACCCGGGGGAGCGAGCCGCCGCACTGCGGTGCAGGCGCCGGGTAACTATCTAGATTCTTTGGAGTTGGCGCACGGCCTCGAAAATGGGGTGGGGTGCTGCCGGGCGCGCCGGACTCCTCAGCCCCGGCGGACCCTGGCGCGGCTCCTGCCGCCCCGTCACAGCAGTCGTAAGGGAGGGAAGCCAATTTGATGAACTGATTTTAATTACTTTTTGTTGACATTGCGCTCATAGTACGACATATTGATGCATCATGACTGCCCCCTACCCGGGCCTTCGCTGTGTCAGGGAGAGAGCAGTGACAGTCCTGGCGGCACCAGATCCACATCCCAAAGTCAAAGATGGTGGTCTATGAACATCCTTGTGGTTGATGATGAAGCTGTCATAAGGCAAGGCCTCACCCGGATTCTCGAAAGCGACTCCTTTGTTGTAGAAACCGCCAAGAACGGACACACCGCGATTGAGCTTCTGCAGCAGAAAGAGTTCGACCTTATCATTACCGATCTCAAGATGCCGGGGATGAGCGGGTTCGAGGTTCTCAACGCCGTAAAGATATTGCAGCCGGATACTCCGGTGATAATGATTACCGGTTTTGCCACGGTCGAAACCGCTGTCGAGGCCATGAAGAGCGGCACGGTTGACTATATAGTGAAGCCCTTCACGCCGGACCAGATCCTGGAAAAGGTGCACAAGGCCCTGGAGCAGAAGAAGACCTCGGTGGAGGACGTCTACATCAAGAAGGAGATCGATTGCCATCACGGCTTCGACCAGTTCGTCGGGGAAAGCCGCGAGATGCAGAAGGTCTACCGCCGGATCATCCAGGTTGCCGGCACTGACAGTACCGTTCTCATCACCGGGGAGTCCGGCACCGGGAAGGAGCTGGCAGCTCGCGCCATCCACAAGAACAGCCCCCGCAGGGACCATCCCTTCGTGGCGGTTGACTGCACGGCTCTGGCTGAAAACCTGCTGGAAAGCGAGCTCTTCGGCCACGTCAAGGGATCCTTCACCGGGGCGGTCCAGACCAAGATGGGCCTGCTCATGGTGGCGGACGGGGGTACGCTCTTCCTGGACGAGGTGTCGAACATCAGCCTCTCCACCCAGGCAAAACTTCTGCGGGTCCTGCAGGAGCGCCAGGTGACCCCCATCGGCGGCACCCAGCCCGTTTCCTTCAGCATCCACCTGGTGGCGGCGACCAACAAGAACCTGAAGAGCATGATCGCGGAGGGGAAGTTCAGGGAGGACCTCTTCTTCCGGCTGAACATCATCCCGCTGGACCTCCCGCCGCTGCGGGAAAGGAAAGGCGATATCCCGCTGCTGATCCGTCATTTCTTCAACAAGTTCACCGAGGAGGTCGGCAAGGACCTGAAAGGTTTCGCTCCCGACGCCATGGAGTTCCTGGAGAGTTACTCCTATCCTGGTAACGTGAGGGAACTGGTGAACACAGTCGAGCGCGCGGTGGTCCTCTCTGAAGGAAACGTGATCAAGAAAGAGGACCTGGAGCTGGGGGACAACATGGCCCCCCCCGCCGGTTTCGACGGATATGTCCCTACCAATGCCGAGGCCTTGAAGGAGATGAAGCGGCAGATCCGGGACCGCTCGGTGGAAAGCGTGGAGAAGGCCTTCGTGATGAACGCCCTGAGGCGCAGCAACTGGAACATCTCCCGCGCCGCCGAGGAGACGGGGATGCTGCGGCCGAACTTCCAGACCATGCTGAAGCGCCTGGGTATCTCGGTTAAGGATTATTTCGAGAAGGGGACGGGCTAGTCGGCTGAGAGTTTTCAACATCCTTACTCCTCTTTATAGCGGGCGGGGCCTCTGATCATGTGGCTCCGCCCGCAGTCTTTTGTGAAGCTTCGGTTACTTGATGAATTTCTGTCCCCCGACCTTGATGTAGGCGACGAGCCTGGCGGCCGACCCCGAGGACCTGACCTGGAAAGGGGTACTGACGGCTTCTTATGCAAGATTTATTGGATCAGTCTAAGTTGGCTGGTTGCTCCGTACTCAGATCTCCGCGGCAAATTGTAAGTGATATCTCATGTGGTATACTCCCTCAGGCTTTTCTCTCTTTTTTGTGTGTGCTGATCTGCAGCTGCAACTGGAGGAGGGACGCGTGAGACATCTCAACAGCAGGACAAAACTGACACCGCTCAACATAACCATCGTCTATGCAGTGATTGGTGTCGTATGGGGGGCCTTCTCGTGCATGTTCCCCGCCGCCATCAATCATGACGCCGACATTTACAAAGCAATCGAGGAAACGATCAGTCACGCGGTCTTTATCCTGGTCTCCGCCTCACTCCTCTTCGTGCTGATCAGACGCAGCGAAGGCGAGACTTCCCGGGGGAGGGAATCGCTGTCGAGGGTCAACCGCGCCCTCAAGACCTTCAGCGGCTGCAACCAGGCCCTGGTCCGCGCCACGGACGAAGTCCAGCTGATGAAGGATATCTGCCGGACCATCGTCGAAGTCGGCGGCTACAAGGTGGCCTGGGTGGGGATGGCCGAGCATGACAGCTGGAAGACGGTGCGCCCGGTGGCGCAGTGGGGGGACAAGGAAGGCTACCTGACCAGGCTCGACATGAGCTGGGCCGACATCGACCGGGGCCGCGGTCCGACCGGTACCGCGATCAGGACCGGTACCACCAAGATCGTGCAGAACATCCTCTTCGACCCCTCCTGGGCGCTGTGGCGGGAGGAGGGGGTGAAGCACGGTTTCGCCGCCTCGATCTCGCTGCCGCTCATGGACGAAGGGCACCCGCTGGGCGCCCTGGTCATCTTCGCCGCCGAAAAGCGCGCCTTCGGGAAAGAGGAGGTCAAGCTCCTGGAGGAACTGGGGCAGGATCTCTCCTTCGGCATCGTCACCCTGCGCATGAACGCCAAGCGCAAGGAGGTCGAGAAGGAGAGGAAGCTGCTGGCCTCGGTGATCGAGCAGTCGATGGAGGGGATCATCCTTTTCGACAGCGACGGCACCATCAAGTACGCCAACCCCGCCATCAAGGCCATCACCGGGCATGCGCCGCAGGAGATGGTCGGCCAGAATATCGAGGCCCTGGGGAAGGAGGAGCAGTCGGGCGAATTCTACGGCTCCATCTGGGCGGCGCTGGCGCAGGGGTATGAGAGGACCGGGCATTTCATCCAGAAAGGGAAGGACGGCGACTTCTACGAGATCGACGCGCGGCTGTGGTCCATTTCCGACAGCGCGGGAGTGGTAAGCAATTTTGCCGTGGTGATCCGCGACGTCACCCATGAGGTGCATCTCGAGCGCCAACTGCGCCAGGCCCAGAGGATGGAGGCCATAGCGACCCTGGCAGGTGGCATCGCCCATGACTTCAACAACAATCTCGCCTCCATAATCACCTGCACGGAAATGGCGCGGGATGACGTGCCGCCGGACAGCCCGCTGCGGGAGCTGCTGGACGTGGTGCTAAAATCGAGCTACCGCGGCAGAAAACTGGTGAAGCAGATCCTCACCTTCTGCTGCCAAAGCGAGCAGGAGAGACAGCCCGTCGAGGTGGAGGCCATCCTCACCGAGTGCCTCAACCTCCTGCGAGGCTCCTTCTCGAGCAGCATCACCGTCAGGACGCACATGGACGAGAAGCTGGGGCTTATCATGGGGGACCCGACCCAGATCCACCAGATCATCATGAACCTGGTCACCAACGCGATCCACGCCATGCGCATCAAAGGTGGAGTCCTCGACATCAGCGTCGACAACGTAGGCCTCGATACCGCCTCCGCCACCGGCGGGCCCGACCTCCCCTCCGGATGCTACATGAAGCTCACCGTCAAGGACACCGGGCACGGCATGGACGCCAAGACCCTGGAGCGCATCTTCGACCCCTTCTTCACTACCAAGGGGCATACCGAAGGGACGGGGCTGGGGCTGTCGGTGGTTCACGGGATCGTGAGGAACCACGGGGGCGCCATCACGGTGAGCAGCAAGCCCGGAGCCGGCGCAAGCTTCGAGGTCTACCTCCCCAGGATAGAGCACGCCTCCAGGGATGAAGCGGTAGAGGCCCAGGCGACGCCGGCGACCGGCCACGAGAGGATCCTTTTCGTGGACGACGAGGAGGAGGTGGTCTTCGCCGGGAAGAAGATGCTGGAGCGGCTGGGATACAAGGTGGTCGTCGGGAGGGACGGCGAGGACGCGCTGAACAGGTTCAGGGAGCAGCCGGAAGGGTTCGATCTGGTGATAACGGACCAGACCATGCCGAAGATGACCGGGACGGAGCTGACCCGCGAGCTCATGCAGATACGACCCGACATCCCGGTGATCCTTTGCACCGGGATGGGACCCACGGTGGAGAAGGCGCTGCAGCGGGTCGAGGAAGACGTAAGCGGCATCCGCGAGGTGGCCCTGAAACCGTTCGATCGGGAGGAGCTGGCGGGCATGATCAGGCGGGTGCTGAGCCGCAGCGAGGAGGAGTAGAAGGTTTATGGCAAGGGTGCTGATAATCGATGACGAGGACACCATGTGCCAGTCCATGTCCCTGATCGGGAAGAGGAGCGGCCATGAAGCTGTATGTGAAAAGACCCTGGCTGCGGGGCTGAAGAGGGCTTCCTCGGAAGCTTTCGACGTGGTCTTTCTGGACGTAAGGATGCCCGACGGCAACGGACTCGACATGCTCCCCTGTCTGGCCCAGACCCCTTCCCGCCCGGAAATCATCATCATGACCGGATACGGGGACCCCAGGGGCGCGGAGTTGGCGATCAACAGCGGGGCCTGGGATTACATCGAGAAAGGATCGTCCGTGAAGGACATCACCCTCTCCCTCGCGCGCGCCCTGGAATACCGCACGCAGAAGACCTCGCTCGCCGGGCAGGGGGCCGTGGTGGCCCTCAAGCGGGAAAACATCATCGGCAACAGCCCGAAGCTCGATGCCTGCCTCGACCTCGTGGCCCGGGCGGCCGGGAGCGAGGCGGGGGTCCTCATCCTCGGAGAGACCGGGTCAGGAAAGGAGCTTTTCGCGCGCGCCGTCCACCAGAACAGCAAGCGTGCCCAAAAGCAGTTCGTGGTCGCCGACTGCGCCAGCTTGCCCGAAACTCTGGTGGAGAGCCTCCTCTTCGGCCACGAAAAAGGGGCCTTCACGGGAGCGGAAAAGGCACGTGAAGGTCTCTTTGCCGAGGCCAACGGCGGCACCCTTTTTCTGGATGAGGTAGGGGAACTCCCTCTCTCGACCCAGAAGTCCTTCCTGCGGGTGCTCCAGGAACGGCGCTACCGCCCGGTCGGGAGCAACAGGGAGCTGGAGAGCGACTTCCGGCTGGTGGCGGCCACCAACCGGAACCTCGACGAGATGGTGCAGGCTGGGCAATTCCGCGGGGACCTGTTGTTCCGGCTGAGCACCTTCGTGATCGAGCTTCCGCCCCTCAGGGAGCGCAAGGAGGATATCAAGGTGCTCGCCCGCTATTACATGGACCGCTTCTGCGAGCGTTACGGCCTCTCGCCTAAGGGGAGTTGCCCCGATTTCATGGAGATGCTCATGGCCTACACCTGGCCGGGCAACATCCGCGAGTTCATCAACACCATCGAGCGCACCGTGCTGGCGGCGGGCGACGAGCCGGTACTTTTCGCCCAGCACCTTCCCACGGCGATCAGGGCGCGGGTGGTGCAAAGCGGGGTAGGGCAGCATAAGGCGCCGCAATCCCCCCCTCCAAGCGGACTCCCCGCGGAGCTTCCCAAGCTGAACGAATACCGGGAATCGGTGTACTCCCAGGCGGAGAAGCAATACCTGAGCGACCTGATGGCGATGGCCAACAAGGACATCTCCCTTGCCTGCCAGCTTTCCGGACTCTCCCAATCCCGCCTCTACGCACTTCTCAAATCCCACGAGCTTTCCCGGTAGGGTCTGCACCTCCTTTCTCGTTTTCTCAATCGAGCTTCGGCCAGCCAGTTTCCATCCCTCCCCTCCCTTCACGGGACGGGCTCTTCATTTCCTGCGGCACAGGAAAATTCCTGTCCGGCAGGAAGAATCCCATTTTCTGGTGAACCGGTCATTGCTTGTATAAGTGGCTGGTAATTCGAGCATTTTGTCGCCAAGCCCCCTTCACCTCTTCGATTTCCCCCGCCAGTCGGCTTTTCCCCTCCCGCAGTGCCACCGCCTGCTAACCTGCCGGAATTGTTATAGTAGAAGGAAAAAAATTAAAAAAAACCAATCATGGCACTCCGGTTGCTCTAGTGAGGATAAGACCCTTCGGGGAATCCAAGCTGGAAAGGAGAGCGTCATGAAAAGCGAATCCGGACACTCAGTGGCAGGGAAAGTGACAAGCTGGTCGATCATCGGTCTCGTCGTGGCTGGTACGCTGCTCATTTCGGGCATCGCGGATGTCTCCGAGGGTAGCGGGGTCATGGCCAAGATATTCCTCTTCTTCCTCGGCGCGGTGATCGTGGTGCAGGTTATTCCGGGGCTGATGCTCTTGGGAGCGATGTTCAAGGGGATCTACGGTCTCTTCGGCAAGAAAGCCAAGGCAACCGTCGGTGACAAGAAGTAGCACCGCTGCCAGCCGGCATTGGGCGCGAGGTGAGGTATGGACGAGCGAGGAATCATCATAGCTGACAGGGACGGGGAATACCGCAGGCAGATGGCCGACTTTTTCCAGAAGGCGGGGTATGCGGTCGAGACATCCGATTCCGCGGTTCACGTCCTTTGCAGCGTCCTGGAAAAGCAGACACCGGTCCTGCTGCTCGGGAGCGACTTCGATAAGAAGGTTTCTTCCGCCGACCTGATTCACCTGCTGAAGAAGTGCAACCGCCATCTGCACGTCATCATGGTCTCCGACGCCATGCCCCTCGCCGAAACCCGCCAGGTCCGCGAGGAGGGAATCTTCTACCATGCCTTCAAACCTGAATCGGCAGGCGACACCGCGGAAATAGGGCTGGCAGTGAAATGTGCCTTCCAGAAGCATCAGGGCCAAACGGAAGAAAGGGGACCGCTCGCTCGTTCGGAAGCGAAAGCCGGGGCGGGGGAAGTGCGCCGCCGGAGCCGGACCCGGGTCTGCAGTTGCAGCGAGAGCGTGACGAACGATGAGAGCCCGGCCGGGAGTGTCTGGTGGATCATCACCCTGGTCCTCGTGGTCCTCGTCACCAGCTACTTCTCACTGGTGGCGGCGGAAAAAGCCAGCCAGGGGAACCATACCGCCATCTGGATCTTCCTCGGCTTCTGCGCACTCATTGTGGTCAGCCAGTTGCTGCCGGTCTTCCGCATCAAGCTGCCATTCTGGCACCGCCTCCAGGAAAAAGAGGAACGCGACAGCACGGAAAAGTGAAGAAAAAACTGAGGCCACGCCTCGAGAAAAGGAGGGAAGAACGTGAAAAGAGAAAGGACGAAATTGGTGATGCAGCTGATCATGCCCCTGCTCCTCCTGTACGGAGTGGGCATCTGCACAGCAGGTGACGGTGGCGGCTTCTCCTTCGGTGACCCGGCCGCCAAGAACGCGGCCTGCCTCACCTGTCACGGAGACAGTGGGAAAGTCAGAGGCTCCTTCTTCATCGACCGCACCCAGTATTCCCACACCACCCACTCCAACATCGGCTGTCCAGCCTGCCATGGCGGGTTCTCAGGGAAACACCCCGAGCGGGCGAAGACCCCTCGGGCCGACTGCCGGGAATGCCATGCAGAGGTCAGCGAGGTTTACGCCAGGAGTATCCACGCCACCAAGACGAACTGCGCCGGCTGCCATAACCCCCACAAGGTCAAGGACCCGATGGAGATCTCCGGGGAGGAGATAAACAAGATCTGCTCCGGATGCCACAACGGTTTCGAGATGACCGCCAAGCACGGGGAGTGGCTACCCCAGGCCGAACTGCACCTGCGGATGCTCCCCTGCATTACCTGCCACACCGGATCCAAGGAGTACTTCGTCAGCATGTATATCGTGAAAGGGAAGGACGGCTCCCGTTTCGGCAGGCCTGAAGTGGCGGGGTACCAGGAGCTCAAGAAGCTCGCAGGGGAAAAGGATATCCTGTCCCTGGTCGACGCCAACGGCGACAACTACGTCTCGGTAGAGGAACTCCGCAACTTCAACACCTCGGGCCACAACCTGCGCCTGCAGGGGATGATGACCCCGCGGAAGGCCACCCACAACTTCGAGATCCTCGGTAATCGCCGCAACTGCACCTTCTGCCATGCCTCCGGTTCTTCGAGGATGCAGACCAGCTTCATCTCGCTTCCGGACCCTAACGGTACTTTCAGGAGGATCCCGGTCGAGAAAGGGGCGGTCCTCGATGCCCTCTACGGGACACCCGACTTCTACCTGATGGGGTCCACCAAGAACCCCGCCTTGAACGGGATCGGCCTGGCCATCGTCTGCGGCGGTCTCATCATGCCGGTCGGACACGGTTTCATGCGCTTCCTGACCCGTAAAAACAGAAGAAAGGAGCACTGACCATGAGTGAAATAAAGAAGATATATCTGCAACCCATACCGGTACGCATCTGGCACTGGGTCAACGCCCTCGGCATCATCACCCTGATCATAACCGGCGCCCAGATCCGCTTCCCCGAGACCTTGACCATCCTGGGGAGCTACAAGACCGCGATCCAGGTGCATAACGTAGCGGGCCTCACCGTCTCGATCTCGTTCTCGCTGTGGTTCTTCTACTACAAGATGGTGAAGAACACCCTGGACAAGCTGTACATCCCCAACGAGGAAGACCTGAAGCACGGCCTGGTGCGCCAGCTTCTCTACTACTGCTTCTGGTACTTCCTGGGCAAACCGAGCCCGCACCATGCGACGCCCGAGGAGAAGTTCAACCCCATGCAGAAATCGGCTTACCTGGCGGTGATGTTCGTGCTCATGCCGCTGGTCGGGCTGACGGGGATACTGCTCATGAACATCACCCCGCTGCGGGTACTCATCCTGATGTCGGGCGGTATCAAGTTCATCGTGGCACTGCACTTCCTGCTGGCCTGCTCGCTCCTGGCTTTCCTCTGTACCCACGTCTATCTGGCCACCCTGGGAGCGACGCCGCTGGCCTACTTCAAGCCCATGGTATTCGGCTGGGAAGAGGTACCTGAACACCACGACCATGATGACGAGGAACAGTCCAAGGCTTCCGACACGCCGCCGGGGTACCGTCGAGTTCGCCACTACTCGGAGTACCGCGCGGTGCAACCGGAGCAGATCGACAGCTAGCACGACCGCTGCAAATCAAGCTAAAGGAGGTTCGCCATGCTCGGACATATGATCGGACAGATAAAGACCAAAACGGCAACGACCGCCAATCCCCGTTCAGACTTCGCGACCAACCCTGATCATTGCCGGGAGCAGATCATGGCGACCATCAGCGATCTCCACACCCTTTCCCGACGGGGTTTGTGGGGCATCCTGCTCTTCATGTCCATCAGCGCGGCCACCCTGTACTGCAGCACTTCCGGTCTCTTCGCCCTGGTTCCCGCCGAGGTCAAGGAGATCTTCGGCGAAGCACCGCCCCTGCAGTTGCTGCATATCGTGCTCGGCGTGTCCTGGCTCTCGGCCCTGGTGCTGATCCTCGGCCGCAGGGGGGGGGACGGCAAGCCTCACTACAGCTGGTACAACATAGGTCTCCCGACCGCCTTGTATCCTCTTTACATCTTCTCCGACCCCTCGGGAACCCATTTCCCCGCAGTCTTCGCGGCCGGTCTGATCCTGCTGGTCATCGAGCATGTGACGGTGACCACGTACGCCGCCAGGGCCATCCGTGAGGAGACAGAAAGGCTGAAGCACATGCAACACCGCAGCTAGACGCTCCCCCCATCTCTTCCTCCGCTCTACTTCTCCCCCTCCCCTGGAGGGAGGGGGAAGCCCCCATCCCCTCAACCCGGCTCGTCGCCGATCAGCCTGTTACCCCTTCACATGACACGAATCGCAGTTGCCATGGACCGTGAAGGCCGAGTTGCCGTCATGGCAGGCGCCGCACGACTTGGCCTTGTACATTTCTGACATCGTCACCGGCTTCGTCGCCTTACTGAGCGGGAACTTGCCGGTGTGGCAGTCATTGCACTTGTATGATTTGCTCAGGTGGTTGTTGTGGCTGAATTTGACGTCGGCAATGTTGGCCACCTTGAAGGTGATCTCCTTCGTGGGGTGGCACTTGTCGCATTGGGCGACGGAGAAGGCCTGTTTAGCGTTATGGCAGTAGCCGCATGATTTGCCCCGCTCCATGGCCGCCATCGAGACGTGCTTGTTCGAGCCCAGTCCGTAGAGCTTGGTATGGCAGACGCTGCAGCTGTATTTCTTCACGTGCCTGCTGTGGCTGAAGATGGTAGGGCCGGTTTCCTTCACCTTGAAGACCACCTGCCTGGGCGATGGGTGGCAGGCCTCGCACTTCTGGATGCTGAAGGCCTTGGCCCCGTTATGGCAGTAGCCGCACGATTTCCCCTTCTCCATCTCCGCCATGGAGACCTGCTTGTTCGCCCCGGTGTTGTAGAGCTTGTTGTGGCAGGCGTTGCACTGCATGCTCTTCAGGTGCCTGTTGTGGCTGAACTGCACCGGACCGGTCTGCTTGACCTGGAAGGTGATCTCCTTGACCTTGTGGCATCCGGTGCACTTCTGGATGCTGAAGGCCTTCTGCCCGGTATGGCACCGGCCGCACGACTTGCCCTTTTCCATGTCCGCCATGGTGAAACGGGTCCTGGTCCTGCTGGTGGTCTCGTGGCACGATTTGCAGCTCACGTTCTCCGACTTCTGCGATTTCTTCTTCAGATGCACCTGGTGGCTGAAGACCACCTTCCCGCCACCGTCGGTATTGTAGGTGACATCCTTGAGCTCGATAGCCGATGCTCCGGATACTCCGCAGGTGAGCGCAGCCAGGATCATGATGGTAGTTCTCAATCTCATGGTTTTTCCCTCCAGTCGTTTTTTATGCCGGTTCCCGTCTCGTTTATCCCACCCTCGGTCCTTTTAATCCGCCGCTTCTGGCCGAACCTCCCTGGACTTCCTCGTTCAGTGGTGCTGATGCTAAATTAAAAAAAAATCATCACAGGCTCTGATAGCATTAGCCGTGCCTTCAAGGGGGGACTTCTTCGCATTATTTGTAAGTGTCAGTATTTGTGAATGTTTTGACTGGAGGGCGGGGGCGCTGCAGGGGGGAGAGAAACGGCAGGTGTATAGGGCGGATATACACTCTCTGCAGCCCGGCAATGGCGTTCTCCTGGAATTCGCGGCACGTGCGGGATTTGGGGCGGTTTTGGCCTGAGCTGCGGCCTGTATAGAAAATCTATACGTGTAACGCGGGAAGATTCAGCACCGGAATCTGTTTACGCTGCAGGATCGAAGCGGGCTAAAAAAAGAACCTGATTAGTACCAATCTTCCGCCAGCTTCTAAAACTGTCATTCCCGAAGCGATTCTGATCGGGAATCCAGCTTCTAAACGACGTGAAATCTGGATCCCCGATAAGGGCATTCGGGGATGACAATCTCATAGCGGAAGATTACCGCTAATTAGTTTTTTCGCTGGTATCTGAGGCGGTGGTGAGTTCAACCTTGAGGGGGTGTGAGTCCCAGGTCAGCTCGGGGTAGAGGGCTTTGTCCAGGCGCAGGTAGGTGCCGTCGACCCCCGACTCCGCCCACCAGCACTCGGAGCCTTTGATCGGCAGCTTGTCGAAGAGATAGAGGTCGTTGTTTTTATCTCTGGCCACGAACATACGGTTCACCTCTCGTAGCGACGGTGTGGGTACAGGAGAAGACTAGAATATTTCCGACGATCTTCAAGTCCGCCCTGTGGCAAACAGCCGCGGGATTCGCGGCCGGGAGCGCTCCTGCAAGGCCGACTGAGCCCTGCGGAGCTCGGGGTGGACAGCTGTTGAACTTGTCGAAGAACGTTTGACCACACATACAATCTGAGCCTGACGAAGCAGGCATAGTCGCAGCGCGTTTGTCGTTCGTGCTGAGTCTGCCGAAGCGTGCAAAAAGAAAGCCCCCCGGTTGAGCGGAGGGCTTTCTTTGTTTCACAGTCTGTCGTCAAGGACTACCTGGCGAAGCGGAGCTTTTCCTTGGCGGTTTTCGCCTCTTCCGACTTCGGGTATACCTCGATCAGTTTCTTGTAGATGTACTGGGCGCTCTTGTTGTCGCCCAGCTCCTTGAAGGCCATTCCCTGCTTCAGCATCGCGGCCGGCACCTTCTCCTTGTCGGGGAAGTTCTTGATCACCTCCTGGAACTCCAGTACCGCCTGCTCATAGTTCTTCTCGCTGTAATAGGTCTCCCCGATCCAATAGTGGGCGTTGGCGGCGAGGCTGTTCTTCGGGTTCTGGTCCAGGAACTTGTTAAGGAGTTCCCTGGCCTTGGCGGGATCGCCTCCCTTCATGGCGTCCAGGCCCTGCTGGTAGAGCATCTCCGGAGTCTGCTTGACCTCGGCGGCCTTCTTCTGCTGCTCTGCGACCCTGGCCTCCAGCTTCGAAAGCCGCTCCTCAAGGGAGCCGAGCTTCTTGGAGAGGTCCTCTTTCAAAAGTGCCAGATCGTCCGCCGGTTTCTGGGCCATGATGCGGACGTCATCGATCTTTCCGGTCAGGACCTGCATGTCCACCCTGGCGCTGTCGAGAGTAGCCTGCAGGTCGGCGCCGCCCTTGCGGATGGATGACATGTCCTTCTGGTAGGCGGCCACGTCTTTTTGCACGTCTTCAAGATTCTTGCGGTAGCCCGCCAGCGACTTCTCGACTTCCTCCTTTACCCCGCCGCGGACCTCGTTGATGTTCTTGTCCATGGTGAAGATGCGGGTTTTCATCTCGTCGTTGTCGCGGCGCAGCGATTCAACCTCGCTCTCGGTTGCGCACCCGAACATGGTCAGAATAGCCAGTGAGGTCAGTACTACCCTCGTTTGTTGCATGACGTTCTCCTCTTGTTCCGTATCCGGTTATGAAAAAGGGAGCCGGCGGCTCCCTTTCCTTAAGCGGTGCGAGCTATTTCACAATGACGAATTCGTCTCTCCTGTTCTTGGCCCAGGCCGCCTCGTCGTGCCCGGGGTCGGCGGGCTTCTCTTCGCCGTAGCTGATGATGGAGATGCGGTTGGCCTGCACGCCGAGGTTGACCAGGTAGTCCCTGGCGGCCTTGGCCCTTCTCTCGCCAAGAGCCATGTTGTACTCGTCCGAGCCGCGCTCGTCGCAGTTCCCCTCGATCCGGAGCTGCACGCCCGGACGCTTCGTGAGGACGTCAGCGTTTTTGGACAGGGCGCTGCGGGACTCCTGGGAAAGCTCGGCGGAGTCGAAGTTGAAGTAGATTTTCTGCAGTTCAGCCTGGAGCTGCTCGGCCGGCTGGGCAGCAGTCGTCTGCTCAGGGGTTATGGTTGCTTCCTTGGTGGGGGTCTCGGTCACGGGGGTCCTCGCCTCTGGCGTGGTCTCCCTCGGTACCGGTTTAGCTTCAGGCTCAGGTGTCGGAGTAGTAGTCCTGGTCGGCGCGACCTGCTCCTCGGACTTGACTATCTCCTTCTTCGCGCAACCAAAGGATAGAAGGGCTCCCACACACAGCAAAACGATGCCACCGATTATGTTCTTACGCATTTCCCCCACTCCTTTTCAGGCTATAGAATATGGGCGCCAGGTGCTGGCGCCTCAGAAAACAAGGTCAATTATACTGATCTTTAATCTTTAATCAATGTTAAACCGAATTCACCACCCGGTGGACCAGGTCGGGTGCGAGTCCCGGACCTGGCTGCGGGAGACCCGCGTCTGGCCGGTGCCGTCGGCTCGCATGAGGTAGATGGACTCCCCCCCGTCCCTGGTCGAGCTGAAGACGATGAAGCGGCCATCGGGCGACCAGCGCGGATGCTCGTTGCTCCCTGCCGTGGTGAGCTGGGTGTCCTGGGCACCGTCGACGTTGATGGCGTAGATCTGGAACCCGCCTCCTCCCTGCCTGGCGTAGACGATGCGGTCGCCCCTGGGGGACCAGCGCGGCGTGACGTTGTAGGCGCCGTTGGTGGTCAGCCGCCGCACGTTGCCGCCGTTCGAGTCCATGATAAAGAGCTGCGGCTTGCCGAGCCGGTCCGAGACGAAGACCAGCTTCTTCCCATCCGGAGACCAGGCTGGGGAGACGTCTATGGCGGGGTTATGGGTAAGGCGGGCCAGTTCCTTGCCGTCCTTGGAGATCTGGTAGATCTCGGAGTTGCCGTCCTTGGTCATGACCTCGGCGATGCTGTTGCCGTCCGGGGCATAGGCGCCCATGGCATTGAGACCGGAGCGGGCCGAGACCCTGGCTTCGAAGCCGGTGAAGAGTTCCCTGCGGTAGAGGTCGGGATTGCCCTTCTTGTAGGAGGTGTAGATGATCTCCTTGCCGGAGGGGGCGAAATCGGGGTTGAGGTTGATGGCCCCGTTGTGGGTCACCCGCTGCGGGTTGCGCCCGTCATAGTCCATCACGAAGATCTCCTTGTTGCCGGAGATCCTGGTGACGTAGGCGAGCTTGCCGGTGAAAGGACCCTTCTGTCCGGTCAGGGCGCGCAGCACCTCGTCGGAGAAGGCGTGCCCCATCCTGCGCAGTTCCTTCATGCTCCCGGTATAGCGCTTGGCGGTGAGTTCGCGGTTGAGGATCTGGTCGAAGAGACGGCACTCGATGGTGAGGGCGCTGCCGTTGACCGCGTAGGCGCTTTTCAGCACCAGGGTGGCCCCGGTGGTCGGTTCGGAGGGCGAGGTCACGGTGTACAGCCCGGTCATCGCCAGGTCGAAGCCGAAGAGGTCGGCGAGTTCACGGGCGACCTCGGGAGCTGCCGGGCCGGATAGCGCGGTGGTGGGAGCGATCGCCAGCTGGGCCTTCCTGCCGGCGGGAGCGGTGATAGGTATGTACTCTTCGGCGCCGCAAAACTGCGGCGCTAGAAGGAGCAGCATGCACAGCAGCAATATTCTCATCGGACAGCCACCTCTTCAGGGGTGAAGCTAAAACCGTGCTTGAACTGGCCACCTGTCGGCGGCGCTTTGATCGACTTGCCGGCAAGTGTCACCGCCCTGGCGACCGCGGCCTCGAAGATCGGGTCGCCGGAGGTCTTGTCCACGCGGTAGGAAATCCTGCCGTCGCTGCTGACGGTGATGGTAACCATGACCCGCGGCGTCTTGGACTGGTGGTCGGCCCCGAGACTGTTCATGGCGTCCTGGACCCTGGAGCGGACGTAGGAGGTATAGTCGCTTCCCGCCTCGGTCCCTTTGCCTCCCGGCATGCCGGTACGGCCGGCCCTGTTTTTCAGCCTGCTCAGCACCTCAGCCTGCCGCCTGTCTTCGGCAGCCTGCTGCAGCTTTGCCATTCTCTCGTTGAAGTCCTGCGACTCGTTGGCGGCTTTGCTCGGCGTTGCCTTCTCTGGCTTGGCCTTGGGGGCAGGCGTTTTGGCCGCGCTCTTCTTGCTGGGCAAGGCCATTTCCGGTTTGGCGGGCGCCGGGGTCGGCGCCGCAGTCGAGGTCGCGGGGGCAGGTTCCGTGGCCGCGGACGGCATCGGGGTGCCGCTTTGCGGTGAGGCGACCGGGAGCGTCACCATGTCAACATAGGTGACGGGAGTTTCCTCCTGGTGCACTGCCGGAAGGAACTGGCCCTCGACGATCAGCAGGAAAAGGACCGCGTGGAGACAGAAGGAAAGAAAAAACATCCCTCCCGGCCCCGGATATCGGTTTTGCAACCGCCGTATCATCGCCGCTGGGGTGACTCCGTTACCATGCCCAGCCGCTCGACACCAGCTCCCTTGATCTGGGCCATGACCCTGACCACCTCGCCGTAAGGCACGGAGCTGTCCGCCTTCAGGAAGACCTCGCGCTTCTCCCTGCCGGAGAGCATGGTGTTAAGCCGGTCCTTCAGCTGGTCGATCTGGACCTCGGAGCTGTTGATGAAGGCCCTGCCGGATTTCTCCAGCGAGACCACGATGGTATCCTCCTTGGGGGCGAGCGACTTGGTCTCCGCCTTGGGGAGGTTGACCTGGACCCCCTGCTGCATCATGGGGGCGGTAACCATGAAGATCACCAGCAGCACCAGCATGACGTCGACCAGCGGGGTGACGTTGATCTGCGACATGGTGCTGCGGCTGCCGCTATCCCTGTTGCCGAACTCCATGGATCTATCTCCCCGCGAAGTTACGCTGCACGATGTTCAGGAACTCGGTCGAGAAACTGTCCATCTCCGAGATGAGGACCCGGATCTTCTGGTTGAAGTGGTTGTACCCCATGACGGCCGGGATGGCGGCGACCAGGCCGATGGCGGTCGCGATCAGGGCCTCGGCGATGCCCGGGGCCACCACGGCAAGGGAGGCGGAGCCGGACTGGCCGATGTTCTGGAAGGCCGACATGATCCCCCAGACAGTTCCGAAGAGGCCGATGAAGGGCGCGGTGGATCCGGTGGTGGCCAGGAAGGTCAGGTATTTCTCCAGGCGGGTGATCTCCGAGGTGGTGGCGCGGCGCAGGGCGCGGGCGATGTTTTCGACGCCCCCCAGGTCCATGCTGATGACGTTGGGATCCGCCTTCTCCTCTCCCCTTTCCTGCAGCTTCTTCAATTCGCCGTAGCCCTCCTGGAAGAGCACGATGAGAGGGGAATTCTCGAACCGGTCAAGCTGCGAGCCGATGGTGTCGAAGCGCTTGGATTTCCAGAAGAATTCCAGGAAGCGCTCAGACGCGCCATTGGCGCGGTAGACCTGCAGCAGCTTGTAGAAGATGATGCCCCAGGAAACGACAGAGAAATAAAGGAGTACGATCAGTACCAGTTTTACGACCAGGCCGGTCGAAGCGAGCATACCCAAGGGAGATACCTCCGGTGAAAGTGAGAGTTCAAACGGAAAAAATATGCCTTAGTCAATCCGAAGTCAACAGGAAAGAAAGGGGGATACGGGGACTTAGTAGCAGTCCGGCCTTCTGTCCTTGAAGCAGGTGATGCTTTCGCGCCATTTCGCCATCTCGGCCGGGTCCAGCAGGGCCGTCGGCTCCGCGCTCTCGTACCCCCCCTCGGCAAGGATTTCTCCCTTGGCATTTATGATCAGGCTCTGGCCGAAGAAGTCGAGCTTGCCGACCACCCCGCAGCAGTTCGCGGCTATGACGTAGAGCTGATTCTCGATGGCGCGCGCCCTCAGCAGGGTCCGCCAATGCTCCTCGCGCGGTTTGGGCCACTCTCCCGGGACGGCGATGATGGCGGCGCCTTCCAGCGCCAGCCTGCGCGCGAGTTCCGGGAAACGCAGGTCATAGCAGATCATGACGCCGATCTTGCCGAGGCTCGTCTCCGCCACCAGGAAGGAGTCGCCGCTGTCGAGGGCGCGGTCCTCGCCCATCAGGGAGAAAAGGTGCAGTTTGCGATAGCTGCCGGCGACCTTGCCGCGATCCAGGACGTAGGCGGTGTTATAGACCTTCTCGCCGTGGGGCTCGGGAAGGCTTCCCACGATGACCATGGAAAGTTCGCGGGACAGTTCGCCGAGTCGGGCTACCAGATCCGGGGTGCGCAGCGCCAGCGCGTTAAGCTCACGGTAGGCGAAGCCGCAGCTCCACATCTCCGGCAGTACGGCAAGCTCGACACCTTGCTGCGCCAGTTGCCGCAGGGTCGTCGTGACGTGGGACAGGTTTGTGTCGATGTCACCCAGGGCGATAGTGAATTGTACCGCCGCGGCCTTGATTGTTTTCTCCATACTCCCTCCGATGGGGCGATGGCCCGAAGGTATCTGAAATAACTGTCATTGATAGACGTTGCAGTGTAATCCCACCACGGTCGGATTTCAAGAGGGATAGTGGCGGGACCTGCAAGGGGGGGACGCTGGGGCCGGCTGTCCCTGTATGGGAACTTCCCTCACCCGCCCTTCGGGCACCATCTCCCGGAGGGCGAGGGGGGGGTGGCCTCCCCAAGTTGGGGAAGTGTAGTGACATCCACAAGGCGGATCTGCTAAAAGTAGGGAAGGAGCATCAATCCAGCGTTTTCATCGAGAGTCACCATGCGTGCAGGGCTTTACCTACATTTTCCCTTCTGTCTGAAGAAGTGCCTCTATTGCGACTTCAACTCGTCCGCTTCCTCGGCTGCGACCCATCAGGATTACCTGACCGCGGTGGTAAGGGAGATGGAGCTTCGACAGGAGGCCCTCCCCGCGCCCGTAACGGCACCGACCCTCTATTTGGGCGGAGGGACCCCCTCGCTCATGGCTCCCGCGCTGGTCGCGCAGATCATCGAGGCCGCCGCAAGGCTTTACGGACTGGAAGGGGATGCGGAGGTAACCCTGGAGGCCAACCCGGGGACACTGACAGCCGGGAAGCTGGCGGGATACCGCGCCGCCGGGGTCAACCGCCTTTCCATCGGCATACAGTCGTTCGAGGATCGGCTCCTGCAGAGACTCGGGCGGGTCCATACGGCGAAGGATGCGGTGGCCGGCTTCGAGGCCGCGCGCCGGGCCGGCTTTGACAATATCAGTATTGACCTGATGCATTCCCTCCCGGAGCAGTCGCTTGTCGAGTGGCGCGAGGCGCTGAGGCAGGGAATCGCCCTCTCCGCGGAACACATCTCGGCCTATGCACTCTCGGTGGAAGAGGGGACCCCTTTTGCCGGACTTCATGCCTCCGGGCAGCTCCCCCTTCCGGCGGAGGAGGCTGCCGCCCGGATGTTCGAGGAGACGGTGGAGCTCCTTTCGGCGGCCGGGTATCGCCACTATGAGATATCGAACTTCGCCCTGCCCGGCCGGATCTCTCGCCACAACAGCGCCTACTGGAGCCGCGAGAGCTATCTCGGTTTCGGCGCCGGTGCCCACTCGCTGTGGAATGAAATGGCCCCCTCCCGTCAGGGGAGGGGGGGAGCTACTGCCGAGGCAGGTAGCCCGACGGCGATATCGGGCCGCCGCTGGAGTAACCTCTGCGACGTCGTACAATATCTCTCCGCCATCGCCGGCGGTTCCATCCCCGAAGAGGAATCGACCATCCTCTCCGCCGACGATGCCGTCTCGGAAGCGTTCTTCCTCGGACTGCGTACCCTCGACGGCCTCGACCTGGGGGAACTCGAATCCCGCTACGGGAGCGGTCCACTCCAGCGCCACCTGCCGGAGGTGGAAAACCTGGTGGCAACCGGCACCCTCATGAGGGAGGGAAGCATCATCCGCCTGGCCCCCGCCGCCGTAATCCTCGCCAATACAGTCTTTTCCCGCTTCATCTGACCCTGTCGAAAGTCCGCCCCTTGACAAAGAATAGGACCGTTGCTACCTTAAGCTCGTTAGCACTCGATGTTTCAGAGTGCTAATCTGCATTTGAGAGGTCGTATTATGGAAGAACAGCTTTCGGAACGCGGCAAACGGATACTGGAGGCGGTCATTGAAGACTACATCGCGACCGCCGAGCCCGTTGCCAGCAGGTCCATCACGCGCAGCCATGGACTCGCCCTCTCCCCAGCAACTGTCAGGAACGTGATGTCGGACCTGGAAGAGATGGGGCTGCTGACCTCGCCTCATACCTCCGCCGGCAGGATCCCTACCGAGAAGGCCTATCGCCTCTACGTCAACTCCATCCTCGAGGTGAAGAACATCACCCGCGAGAAGAAGGATGAGATCAGGAGGCGCTGCAAGCTGGCCGGCAAGGACATGGCGCATGTGCTCCAGGAAACCAGCAGGCTCCTTTCCACCACTTCCAGTTACATGGGCGTGGTCATGGCGCCGCGCCTGGCTTCAAACCTCTTTCACCAGATGGAGTTCGTGAAGCTCCCCGGCCACAGGATTCTGGCCATCCTGATCTCGCAGAACGGCACGGTCCAGAACCGCCTGATCGAGGTGAACGAGGAGATCCATCAGGAGGAGCTGGTGCGGATGGCGAATTACCTGAACGAGCAGTTGCAGGGTCTCACCATCGCCCAGGTGCGGGAACGGATCATGACGGAGATGCAAAGCGAGAAGGTCCGCTACGACTCCATGATGGGCAAGGCCCTTGCCATGTCGGAGCAGACGGTCAGCACCGAAAGCCCGGAGCTCTTCCTCGAGGGGCAGGCGAACATCCTCGATCAGCCGGAGTTCGCCGACACCGCCAAGATGCGCGAGATGTTCCGCACCCTGGAGAAGAAAAGCGTCCTCCTCGACCTGCTGGACCGTGCGGTCCAGGCCGAGGGCGTACAGATATTCATTGGATCGGAATCCCACCTGCTCAAGATGGAGGGGATGAGCCTTATCACCTCCACCTACATGACCGGCAAGGACACCGTCGGCGTCCTCGGGGTCATCGGGCCCACCAGGATGGGGTATGGCAGGGTGATACCGATCGTGGATTATACAGCGAAGCTTATAAGTCGCCTGCTCGAATCCGAGTAGAGCGGGAAAAGGAGAGACACCTGATGGACAAGAAAAAACATCCGCATCAGCACGAGCACAAGCAGGAGGAGCAGGCGCCCGAGGAACAGGTCGAACTGGCGCAGCCCGGTTCTGATGCGGAACGGATCAAGGAACTGGAGGAGGCGCTGTCGGCCAAGGGGCTGGAGGCCGCCAACAACTGGGACAAGTACCTGCGCGAGCGGGCCGACCTGGAGAACTACCGCAAGAGGGTGCAAAAGGAGAAGGAGGAAATCCTCAAGTACGGCAATGAGTCCTTCATCCTGGAGATCCTTCCGGCCCTGGACAACCTGGAGCGCGCGGTGGCCCATGCAGCCGACGACGGTTCCGCCGTCATCGAGGGTGTAAAGATCACCCTGTCCATGTTCCTCTCCACGCTGAAGAAGTTCGGCGTGACCCCGGTGGACCCCTCGCAGGGGACGCCGTTCAACCCCCATTTCCATCAGGCCATGACCCAGGTTGAAACCTCTGAGCAGGAACCGAACACCGTGGTGACCGAGCTCCAGAAGGGATACATGCTGAACGACAGGCTGCTGCGCCCGGCGATGGTGACCGTGGCGGTCGCGCCGAAAGGCTAGCTCCCCGACAAAACTTTTTTCCGTCGCCCCTTGCTTTTTGGCCGGGGGATGACTAGCTTTCAGTTACAGTTACCATTTAGGAGGCAAAACATGAGTAGAGTGATAGGAATCGACCTCGGGACCACCAACTCCTGCGTAGCAGTCATGGAGGGTGGGGAACCGGTTGTCATAGCCAACGCCGAAGGGAGCCGTACCACCCCTTCCATGGTGGCAATCACCGAGAGCGGTGAGCGGCTGGTAGGGCAGCAGGCCAAGCGCCAGGCTGTCACCAACCCCGAGAACACCCTGTACGCGATCAAGCGACTGATCGGGCGCAAGTTCGAGACCGAAGCGGTCAAGAAGGACATCGCCATCTCCCCGTTCCAGATCGTCAAGGCCGACAACGGCGACGCCTGGGTAGAGGTGCGCGGCCAGAAGTTCTCGCCCCCCGAGATTTCGGCCATGGTGCTGCAGAAAATGAAAAAGACTGCCGAGGACTACCTCGGCGAGACCGTCACTGACGCGGTCATCACCGTTCCCGCCTATTTCGATGACTCCCAGCGCCAGGCAACGAAGGACGCTGGGAAGATCGCCGGGCTCAACGTGCTGAGGATCATCAACGAGCCGACCGCGGCGGCGCTGGCCTACGGCCTCGACAAGAAGAAGGACGAGAAGATCGCGGTATTCGACCTGGGCGGCGGTACCTTCGATATCTCCATCCTCGAACTCGGGGAAGGGGTCTTCGAGGTGAAATCGACCAACGGCGACACCTTCCTGGGCGGCGAAGACTTCGACCAGAAGGTCATCGACTGGATCGCCGACGAGTTCAAGAAGGACCAGGGGATCGATCTCCGCGGCGACAAGATGGCGCTGCAGAGGCTGAAAGAGGCCGGCGAGAAGGCGAAGTGCGAGCTCTCCACCTCGCTCGAGACCGACATCAACCTCCCCTTCATCACCGCCGACGCTTCCGGTCCCAAACACCTGACCATGAAGCTGACCCGTGCGAAACTGGAGGCCATCTGCGCCGAACTGATCGCCAAGCTGGAAGGTCCGTGCCGCACCGCGCTCAAAGACGCGGGGCTTTCCCCGTCGGACATCGACGAGGTCATCCTGGTGGGCGGCATGACCCGCATGCCGATCGTGCAGAAGAAGGTGCAGGACATCTTCGGCAAGGCCCCCAACCGCGGCGTGAACCCCGACGAGGTCGTGGCCATCGGCGCGGCCATCCAGGGCGGCGTCCTCCGCGGCGACGTGAAAGACGTGCTCCTGCTCGACGTGACCCCGCTCTCCCTCGGCATCGAGACCCTGGGCGGCGTCATGACCAAGCTGATCGACAAGAACTCCACCATTCCGTGCCGCAAGTCGCAGGTCTTCTCGACCGCAGCGGACAACCAGCCTGCGGTCAGCATTCACGTCCTGCAGGGCGAGCGCGAAATGGCCTCCGACAACAAGACGCTCGGCAACTTCGAGCTCTCCGGGATTCCGTCGGCGCCGCGCGGCGTGCCCCAGATCGAGGTCACCTTCGACATCGACGCCAACGGCATCGTTCACGTCTCCGCGAAAGATCTCGGCACCGGCAAGGAGCAGTCGATCCGCATCACCGCTTCCTCCGGTCTCTCCAAGGAAGAAGTCGAGAAGATGGTGCGGGATGCCGAGTCACACGCTGCCGAGGACAAGAGGAAGCGCGAGGTCATCGAGGCCAAGAACCAGGGCGACAACCTGGTCTACACCACCGAGAAGTCCCTCAAGGAGTACGGCGACAAGATCGACGCCTCCGAGAAGCAGAAGATCGAGGACGCCGTGGCAACCCTCAAGAAGGCGCTCGAGGGTGACGACGCAGAGGAGATCAAGAAGGCCAGCGACGCGCTGATGCAGGCCTCCCACAAGCTGGCCGAGGCGGTCTACGCCAAGGCTCAGCCTGGCGCCGAGCAGGCAGGCGGGGAAGCCGCCCCGGGGGGCGAGGCAGGTGGCCAAGCCAAGGGTGAGAAGGTGGTCGACGCCGACTTCGAAGAGGTCAAGGACGAGAAGAAGTAAGAAAAGCGGTTGCCAAAGAAGGCACTTTTGATAGAAGATATGCGCTATAAATAAACGAAGGCGCAACGGGCAGCGTCTCATTATTGGGACGCTGCTCTTTGTGTGTTACGAGGGTAAATTTTTGGCAAACGGTGAAAAGCAGGATTATTACGAACTCCTCGAGGTCAACAAGAACGCCTCCGAGGCCGAGATCAAGAAGGCCTACCGGCGCCAGGCGGTCAAGTACCACCCGGACAAGAATGCCGGTGACAAGGCCAGCGAAGACAAGTTCAAGGAGATCTCCGAGGCCTACGAGGTCCTTTCGGACGCGGAGAAAAGGGCCAGGTACGACCAGTTCGGCCATGCCGGGGTAAATGGCGGCGGCTTCTCCAGCGGCGGTTTCGGGGCGGGTTCCCCCTTCGGCGACATCTTCGGCGATATCTTCGGGGACATCTTCGGCGGCGGTGGCAGGCCGAGGACCTCTCGCGGCAAGCGCGGCGACGACCTGCAGTACAACATGGAGGTCAGCTTCGAGGAGGCCGCGTTCGGGATCGAGAAGAAGATCGACATCCCGTATGCGAAAAGATGCGAGACCTGCGGCGGTTCCGGCGCCAAGCCCGGGACCACCCCCAAAACCTGCCCCACCTGCCAGGGCGCCGGGCAGATGCGCTTCCAGCAGGGATTCTTCAGCGTCAGCAAGACCTGCTCGCACTGCAACGGCGAAGGGCGTGTGGTGGAACATCCCTGCCCGACCTGCCGGGGCGGCGGGACGGTGCGCGACAAGAAGACCATCTCCGTCAAGGTGCCGGCCGGGGTCGAAACCGGCATCAGGCTGAAGCTCACCGGCGAAGGAGGGCAGGGGGCCAAGGGGGGACCCAACGGCGACCTGTACGTGGCCCTCTCCGTGCGGGAGCACCCGATCTTCAGGCGCGAGGACAACGACGTCGTCTGCGAGATCCCCATCAGCTTCACCCAGGCGGCCCTCGGTTGCGAAATCGAAGTCCCCACCCTCGACGGCAGGGTCAGCATGAAGGTCCCGGAGGGAACCCAGTCCGGCGCGGTCTTCAGGATGCGCGGCAAGGGGATTCCCGCGCTGCAGGGGTACGGACGGGGCGACCACTTGGTGGTAGCCAAGGTGGAAACTCCCACCAACCTGAACCGCCAGCAGCGCGATCTTCTCGAGGAACTCGCCCGCATCAGCGGCGAGGACGTGAACCCGATGCGGAAAAACTTCTTCTCCAAGGTGATGGACATCCTCAGCTGACCCCCATTGCTTGGTGGCTTTTGCGACTCCTGTTCGCACCATGCTCCCCTTGAACTAGCCTCTCCCTGAACTCACCTCCCTTCGAAGTCCCCCTCCCCCGGAGGGAGGGGGGCTAGGGGGGGACGCTAATGACTTGACCATGCGGGTCAGTAGTTGCAGAATGTGGAAATTGTTTCGAACTTGCTGAAGGAGTAAACCCTTGCCTCTCTACTCCCGTTCCCTTTTCAGAAAAATAGCCCTGTCAACCCCGCTTCTTGGCCTCTCGTTGCTGGCCGTCGTCTCAACGGCGGCAGCCCAGGGAATCGCCACCTATCCCATCCTCCCCTTCACCACGTCCTTCATCAAGGCCCGGGCTATGCCCCGGACATCGATGCCGCCATGCTCATAAAAGCGCGAGTCCTCTACGGCGACCAGGGCGCTGCGAAGGAAGACCGGAATCCTCTCGATCGGGGTCCAGTATCGCTGCGTCGGCAGGATTCTTCCCACGAACTGCCCCTGGTTATCGAAAACCTTGATCGAGCTGTAGCCGGTGGGGAGAATGGGATAGGTGGCGATTCCCTGGGCTGCCGCTGTTGAGACGACGGCCAGCAACGACAGGCCAAGAAACGGGGCTAACAATGCTATTTTTCTGAAAAGGGAACGGGAGTAGGGAGGCAAGGGTTTACTCCTTCAGCTGGTTCGAAACAATTTTCACATTCTGCAACTACTGCCCCGCATGGTCAAGTCATTAGCGTCCCCCACCCCCTAGCCCCCTCCGGGGGAGGGGGACTTCGAAGGGAGGTGAGTTCAGGGAGAGGCTGGTTCAAGGGGAGCATGGTGCGAGCAGGAGTCGCAAAAGCTACCAAGCAATGGGGGGTCAGCTGAGGATGTCCATCACCTTGGAGAAGAAGTTTTTCCGCATCGGGTTCACGTCCTCGCCGCTGATGCGGGCGAGTTCCTCGAGAAGGTCGCGCTGCTGACGGTTCAGGTTGGTGGGAGTTTCCACCTTGGCTACCACCAGGTGGTCGCCCCGTCCGTACCCCT
>NZ_JBXKJL010000030.1:0-1870 GCF_056994735.1 Geomonas sp. | reverse complement strand
CCCCCATGATCGGGGCATCAATGAGACCGGAGGCGGCTTATATGAAAAAGATAGGCGTAGTACTTTCAGGCTGCGGAGTTCGTGATGGAAGTGAGATCCACGAGGCGGTACTGACACTTTTGGCGATTGATAGAAATGGCGCCAAGGCTGTCTGTTTCGCGCCTGATATGGAACTGAGCGAGGTAAACCATCTATCCATGGAAGAGACCGGCGCCAAGAGAAACGTCCTGGTCGAGTCTGCCCGCATCGCCCGTGGTGAAATCAGCGACGTCAAGAAAGCCGGTGCGGCGGACCTCGACGCCATAGTTTTCCCCGGCGGCTTCGGGGCGGCCAAGAACCTCTGCGATTTTGCGATGCAAGGTGCGAACGGGACGGTCCAGGCCGATGTGCTCCGGTTGGTGAGGGAGATGTCCAAGGCCGGGAAGCCCATCTGCGCCATCTGCATCGCGCCGACCGTGATCGGGCTGGCGCTCGGGAAGGATCTCTCGCCGCAGCTCACCATCGGCAACGACCAGGGCACCGCGGAAGCGCTTTCGGCGACCGGCAGCAAGCATGTCAACTGCGCCGCCAACGACTGTGTGATCGACCGCGAAAACCTGATCGTGTCCACACCGGCCTACATGCTGGCGGGCCACATCGCCGAAGCGGCGGAAGGCATCGAGAAGGCCATCAAGGCCACCCTTGAGCTGATCAAGTAGCAAGCATCACCCCCAGCCCGGACAAAGCACCACTCCCCTTCGACGGAGGGGTGGGGATGGGGATAGCCGTTAATTTTCAATGAACAACTTTGGAGGGAGAATCAAATGAAGAAACTGGTTTTGCTGGCCGCCTGCGCGGTACTGACCGCTTTTCTGGCCGGGAACGCGGCAGCCGAGGAATTGAGGGGGCGTGTAGCCGTCACCGCCAAGGTCGGGGTCACCAACCCGGCCGACGACGAGCGTCAAATTGATGCCGGACGTCTGGTCGTTGCCACCGACCCCGGCATCATCGGCGGCGGAGGTTTCCTTTTCGGCGTCGATGACAATGTCGCCATCGATCTGGAAGTCACCCGCTCCGGTTACCACACCTCTGGCTTCGGAGACGCCGGAGTCACCGACCTCTCCGTCGGGGCACAGTACCGCCTGCCGGAGAGGCAGCGGCTGGTGCCGTACGCTGGAGCGGGTGTGGACGTTCTCATCAACGACCTGAGCCACAAGGTAGTCGACACGGTGGTCGGTTTCCACCTGGCCGCCGGGGTGGATTACATGCTGATGCGCCAGGTCGCGCTGAATGCCGAGATCAGGGGGGTCGAGGCCTTCTCGTCCGACGTCAGGGATTTCACCGGCGCCAAGGTCGGAGAATTCGACCCGTCTCATGCGGCCTTCACCTTAGGGGCCAGGTTCTTCTTCAACTAACCGGGGGTTGATTTCGGATCACACCCTTCGAGAAGCTCAGGGTGACGGCTCATTGCCGTTGAGCGTCGTAAGTCGCTCCACTATCACGACCCGAGCTGTCGGATCGGGAGCCAAGGGAATAACAAAAGGGGATCGGCTATGGCAGCCGGTCCCCTTTTTTCTTAGTCTCCCCCACCCCCTGCCCCCCTCCCGCAAGGGGCGGGGGTATTCATGAGCGAACGGGGGTTAACTTAATGGCAATGCTCCTACCCCTCCCTCTCCGGGGGCGGAAATGTTCGAGGGTGTGGCCTCCGCTTCCAGCGTTGTCCGGTTAGCTACTTGCACCTGCCCACTTCTCCACATTTCAAGCCCCCCTCGCCCTCCGGGAGAGGGTCGGGGTGAGGGAATTACACGGATACTTGAACTGAATGACGACTGTCTCGAAAGATCTTTACCCCTTCACCGGCCACAAACTGGACCTCGACGGCCTCTCCTAC
>NZ_JBXKJL010000029.1:0-1530 GCF_056994735.1 Geomonas sp. | reverse complement strand
AACTTTTCTTCTACAGTTGCGCCTCGGTTTTTGACGTAAGTCCTTTGCTGATGGACCGAGAATCGTCTCGGGGTGGCAAACATAGTGCCACGCTACACCGGTTTTTCCCCTTGAATCACCGCATTTCAGCCGTATGATCATGGTGACCCAGTCACGAGGGACGCCATGTTCTTCCGAACCAAGACTTCCGGATCACGTTCCTACCTCCAGATCGTCGAGAACCGCTGGGAAGACGGGCGACCCCGCCAGCGGGTCCTCGCCACCCTGGGACGACTCGATCATCTGCAACAGAGTGGCCAGCTCGATGCCCTCCTTGTCTCGGGGGCACGCCTGGCCCAGTCCGTTCTCCTGCTCTCGGCTCACGCCAAGGGACAACTCCCGACCATCACCACACGACGCATCGGACCTGCACTGATCTTCCGGCGGCTCTGGCAACAGACGGGGTGCCAGCGGGTCATCGAGGGACTCCTCGACGGGCGCCGCTTCGAGTTCGATGTCGAGCGGGCCATCTTCCTCACCGTCCTCCATCGCCTGTTCGACCCCGGCAGCGATCGGGCCGCCGACACGTGGAGAACCGACTACCAGATCGAGGGGTGCGACGCCCTGCAACTGCATCACCTCTACCGGGCCATGGCCTGGCTCGGCGAGGAGTTGCCCCAGGACCAGCAGGCGGGCAAGACACCATTCGCCCCGCGCTGCATCAAGGATCGGATCGAGGAGGAGGTATTCGCCCACCGCCGTGACCTCTTCACCGACCTGCATCTGGTCTTCTTCGACACCACCTCGATCTACTTCGAGGGGGAGGGCGGCCAGGACATTGGCCAGCGGGGCTTCAGCAAGGATCATCGGCCCGACCTCTACCAGATGGTCGTCGGGGCTGTGCTCGATGGACAAGGGCGTCCGATCTGCTGCGAACTGTGGCCCGGCAACACCACCGACGTGACGACGCTGATCCCCGTGGTCGATCGCCTGCGGAGTCGCTTCGGGGTCCGGCGGGTCTGCATCGTGGCCGATCGGGGCATGATCAGCCAGGAGACGATCACAGCGTTGGAGCAGGACGAGCGGGGCTGGCAGTACATCCTGGGTGCCCGGATGCGGTCGCAGAACGAGGTAAAAGATGAGGTGCTGTCCCGAGCCGGTCGCTACAGGGTGGTGCATCCGCCACGAGTCAAGAGCGACGATCCCTCACCCTTGAAGGTGAAGGAGGTGTGGGTGGGCGAGCGCCGCTACGTCGTCTGCCTGAACGAGGATGAGGCCCGCAAGGATGCCGCCGATCGGGAAGCGATCGTGGCGGCGTTGCGGGAGCAACTCCACAGTGGGGACAAGTCGCTGGTCGGTAACAAGGGCTACCGCCGCTACCTGAGCGGTGGTGACTCCCCCGGCTTCGGGATCGATGAGGCGAAGGTCGCCGAGGACGCCCGCTACGACGGCAAGTGGGTGCTCCGCACGAACACCGAGCTGGACTCGGCCGACGTGGCGTTACAGTACAAGCAACTCTGGATGGTGGAGCAGTGGTTCCGGTCGTGCAAG
>NZ_JBXKJL010000028.1:0-23717 GCF_056994735.1 Geomonas sp. | reverse complement strand
GACCGGGGGGCCCGTTGACATTGAGCGATATCGCAGTAAGTCTTTAAGGGTTGTCAGCCGTATCCATCCAGATAACGCCGGAACCTGAACTCTCTCAGCTATAGGCAACCAAGGAGGCGGATATGATGAAACTGGTCCCTCTGTCACTACTGCTACTCACCACATCCATTGCCTGGGGAAGTGATGACACTATGAAACGGGCACAGGCACTGTTCAAGCCGATTCCTGCCAAGGCGCCGGTTCTGAAGGATAACCCGGCGACCCCGGCAAAGATCGACCTGGGGATGAAACTCTTCTTCGACCCGCGTCTCTCAGCCTCCCAGCTGATCAGCTGCAATTCCTGCCACAATGTCGGCCTCGGCGGTGCCGACCTCCAGGAAACCTCCATCGGCCACCGCTGGCAAAAGGGTCCCCGCAACGCCCCCACGGTCTTCAACGCGGTCTTCAACGTCGCCCAGTTCTGGGACGGACGCGCAGCCGATCTTGAGGCCCAAGCCAAGGGACCGGTCCAGGCCTCGGTGGAGATGAACAATAACCCTGTCCAGGTGGTGCAGACGCTGCGCAGCATCCCGGGGTACGCTCCTCTTTTCAGGAAGGCTTTCCCCGGAGAGAATTCGGCCATCACCTTCACCAATATGGCCAAGGCTATCGAGGTCTTCGAAGCGACCCTGCTGACACCGGATTCCCCCTTCGACAGGTACCTGAAAGGAAATCGGAAGGCGCTTACGGCGAAACAGGAGGAGGGGCTGCGGCTCTTCATGGATAAGGGATGTGTCAGCTGCCACGGCGGGATCAATGCAGGCGGCGCAGGTTATTTCCCGTTCGGGCTGAGGACAAAGCCTTCCCCGGAAATCAGGCCCACCGAGGACTTGGGGCGCTTCAAGGTGACCAACGCGGAAGGCGATAAGTACGTCTTCAAGGCACCGGCACTGCGGAACGTGGCGGTGACAGCACCGTATTTCCACTCCGGCAAAGTCTGGGCCTTGGGAGACGCCGTCACCGTGATGGGGTCCAGCCAGCTCGGAATCACCATGACCGAAGCCGACGCCGACAAGGTGGTGGCGTTTCTCGGGACGCTGAACGGGAAGCCGCCGAAGCTGCAGTACCCCATCATGCCGCCGAATTCAGACAAGACGCCCCATCCGGTCATCTGAAATATCGCGGCAGGGATGCCACTCCCGCACAAGGCATAACGACAGAGGGAGGATCGGCTCGCAGCCGGTCCTCCCTCTGTTTTTTCCCTTCAAATAATGCGTGCTTCGACAGGCTCAGCACGAACGGGAACATAGTGCGTCAATGATTCACCCTCAGCGGTCAAATCAGTGGTCGGCCGGCAACGGCTTCGACAGGCTCGGCAGGAACGGCGACATGTCCCGTCAGCCATCGCCCCTCAGCGGTCAAAGGGTGTGCGGCTCGACCTCGCCAGCAACTCCTTCTCCGCCTTTTTCATGGCCTTGATGGCCAGCTCCCTCTTGCTGGCCGTGCTTCTGTCGTGCCCACCCTCGAGATACAACAGCTCCTTCGGCTGCCTCCCCCGGAAGTACTTGGCCCCGCTCCCACTTGCATGCTGACGCATCCGCCTCTCGATATCGGTGGTGATTCCGGTATAGAGGGTGTCATCGGAACATAGGATGATGTAGACATGCCAATTCAATTCGAAACTCCATCGACATTTTCCCACACCATAAGCCTTGCCGACTCCAGGGTCAACTCCTATGAGCCCGCGGTCAACGCTTCGGCGCAACGCGCTACAGCCGGCACCTTGACCGTCCCCTGATTGTTTGTAGTATTCACCTTAATGTGAGTGCCACCCCGGCGGTATCGGGAGTGGGGCCAAGTCCGACCAGGGCTTCGGCAAGGCTGCCTACCAGAACACCATCTTCTACATTGACACCAACACCACCAGCCAATGGGCGAACCTGACGAAGGAGGAGCCCGATCCTTCCTGCTACACCGCTGCCATTCACAACATCTTCGGCACCTGGGGAACCTATCTCTACTTCGGCGGCCCCAGCTGCCACTGACCTCGGGGAAATCCCCCCTCCCTTCAAATTTACCCTCCTCTCGAATCCCCCTCCCCTCGCGGGAGGGGGCCAGGGGTGGGGTCGCGCGTCACCTGGAAAAGCCCGCTTTTGCGGAGCTTCCTCTTCAGTGCCAGCCTGTTCAGGTAGGTAACGGATGCGCCGGAAACCCTGGCCTTTCCCGCCGGCGCCTCCCTGGGCGAGATCCAGAGATCAAGAGTCATTGTTGAGAAAGGAGCTAGCTGGGAGCCTCGACCATCGACATTATCAGTATTTAATAGATCTTTGCCCGCTTTCATTTGCCTGTTTCTAAAGAAAAACGGCACCCGCACCGATAACTTCTATGAATCTCCATCCTGCCCCAATGAGGCACCTATGACACCAGCAGCATCCGAAAGCACCGAAGGAAGACGGCTCGAATACGGTAGCCACGGTTTTACCATGGTGCTTACCTTTGCGCCGGATGGCTCATCGTGCTTCGCAACCTATCAACCTTCCGGCGGTCCGCCACTTTCCCAGAGCCAACTCCATGAACTTCTTTCCGAGGCTGGAGTAAATACAGGATTGCAGGAGGATGCCATCGGCTTACTCATGCAGAGGGCGCAGGAGGGGGTTCCCGTCTCGGGACTGCTGCTGGCACAGGGCGTTCCGATGATTGCGGGGGAAGACGGCAGGATAACTCTCAACCGGCAGGGCCTTGAGCCGGGACCCTCCTCCGAGGAGAGCACACGATCGGTCGATTTCCGCCAGGTCCAGGAATTCCTGAACGTCCAGGAAGGCGAGGTAGTGGCTACCATTGTCGCTCCCGGGGACGGGACGCCGGGTGTTACCGTCTTCGGAGCCGAGATCCCGGCAGTTCCGGGTAAGCCTGTCGTGGTCAGGCTCGGCAAAGGCGTCTCCCTTGCCGAGGGCGGCACCGAGATCATCGCCACCGGCGGGGGGCGTGTCTTCTGCAGGGATGGCGAGGTTTCGGTCGAAGATGTCTATCTGGTATCGGGCGACGTCGATTTCAAGGTCGGCAACATAGAGTTCAACGGCTTCCTGGAAGTGACCGGAGACATCCTCGACGGCTTCAAGGTCACCGCGAGCAAAGGGGTCAAGGTCCACGGCAACGTCGGCGCCTGCGCGATAAGTTCCGCCGGTGACATCACCTTTTGCGGCATGAACGGCCAGGGGAGCGGCACGGTGCTCTGCGGCGGGACCCTGCGCGCCAACTTCATCTACGACGCGAGGATCGAGGTGGCCCAAGACGTCATTGTCGAATCGGAGATACGCCTGTGCGGCATCAAGTGCCTCGGCGCCATCCGTGTCAAACGGGGAGGTATCGTCGGGGGCGAATGCGTAGCCCTGGCCGGAGTCGATGTGGGGACCCTCGGGAGCGTGACCAACCTGCACACCCGCGTGGTGGTGGGGGTCAGCTACCGGGACCTGGAAGAGATTACTCGGTGTTTCGATGAGCTGAAGGTCCTTACCGACCGCCAGAAGCTGGCGGAGGGGACCAAGGCGGAACGGGACCTTACCCTGCGGGAGAGGGCCCGGATCACCGGGCTGATCCGCGAGATACGCGCGCGACAGTACGAGGGCGCCAACGCCAAGGTCAATATCCGCAAGATCCTTTACGGTGGGGTGACGGTCAGCCTCGACATGCTGGCGGAGGAGTTCCGCGAGGAACGGCCGGGTCCGTTTTCCATGATCGAGAACAAGCTGGAGGGGGGCCTGCGCTTCCTCGGGATGACGGAGCTTTCACTGAAGGCGAGCTGGATCGAGGGTGAATTCCAGCGGCAGGCTCAAATTGCAAGGATGAGGTGAAATGTAGTGCGGATTCTTATCGTTGATGACGGCGAAATCCACCGCCTGGTACTGGTGGCGATGTTGAAGAACTTTGGCGAAACGGTGATGGCTGAAAACGGCGTCGAGGGTGTATGGGCTGTCGAGGAGGCGCTGGCTGCGGACGACCCCTTCGATCTGATCTGCCTCGACATCCTCATGCCGGAGATGAACGGACTCGAGGCGCTGCATGCCATAAGGGCGGCGGAGAAGCGGCACGAGGCCGACCGGGCAGTGATCATAATGGTGACCAACAGTCGCAGCACCGCCGACATGCTGAAGTCACTGGAAAACGAAGGCTGCGACGCTTTCATCGTGAAGCCCGTCCTCTGGCAGACGATGCGCTCCGTCATCAGCAGGCATGGACTTCTCCCGGCAATCGACGACGCCGAACTCTCTGTCGCCTAGGCAGGTTCAGCCCAGGCTGGTGTTCCCCCCGGCGCACAGGAAAAGGCAGAGCCATTGCGGGACTCTGCCTTTTCTCTCTCCACATTCGGTTGTACGGTCCGCCGCCGCGGCTGATCCCTCTCCGGGATAGCTACCACTCGTCGGTGATCTTCTCCCTGGTACCGATGAGGGCTCCCGTTGCGGCCTTGACCGTGAAGGTGCTTTTCCAGGGCTGAACCAGGGATCCCCCGTCCGAGCCCCTGTAGCCAACCTGGAACCGGAGCTGCTCCACCCCGGACAGTTTCGCTCCCCTGAAGATGAAGACAAAACTCCGGAAGTCGTTCTTCGTCATGGTCTGGGGAACCGGCATGGTCATATCCTCGGCGACAACCTTGCTCTCCTTGTTCAACAGCGACACCGTGACATCGACGTCTTCAACCTGGAGGTAGCGGATGTTCTTCAACAGTCCCTCCACCCTCACCCCCTCGGGGGTCTCGGTGGTCTTCCAGGCGTATTTGAAGTCGAAGGCATTGTGCCTGAAGTTGTACCCGGCTGCGGGACTCGGCTTCACCGCTCTTTGCGAAGCGCAAGCTGCCAACACGACCACCACTGCCAACAACGCTGCTACTCTTGCGACCACTCTCAAATCACCCTCCTGTCTACTGGTTCACACCACACCTCTTTAACATGAGTGCCACAGATTATCCAAGCAATATCTAATTCCAGCACCCTGTCCCCCGCTCCTATCTCGGCGCAGAATTTGACATAGCCCAGGAAGTTGTTATCACTTAAAGGTTGCAGTTCATCCTAGGTTCACAAGGGGGATATGAAAGATGAGACTGACTGCTGCTGTGATGGGAGTTACTCTGCTTGCCGCCACGACCGCATTTGGTGCCGGGGTCAAGACCTACCAGGTGACCGGCCCGGTGCTGGAAGTGAAGGAGGACCGGATCGTGGTCCAGAAGGGGAGCGAGAAGTGGGAGATCGCCCGCGACAAGGAGACCAAGGTCAGCGGGGACCTCAAGGTCGGGAGCAAGGTCACCGTGATGTATTCCATGAAAGCGACCGACATCAAGGCGAAGGGTGAAGAGACGGGCAAGAAGAAAAAATAACCATTGCCGGAAAGGGAGGACTCGATGGGAATTTTCGACGACCTTGCAGGCAAGGCCGAGGGCATGCTCGGTGGGGCCGGAGGAGCGCACGCCGGAATCATCAAGGCGGTAACGGAGCTCCTCTCGGACCAGCAAAGCGGAGGCCTGAGCGGGCTCATGCAGTCCTTCCAGCAAAAGGGTCTGGGTGACATCATCTCTTCCTGGATCGGCAACGGGCCCAACGCCCCGATTTCGCCGCAACAGGTGAAGGAGGGGCTGGGAAACGAGCGGCTGGAAAAGGTGGCCGCCAACGCAGGAGTATCGACCGACGAGGCGGCCTCGAAACTGTCCGAGCACCTGCCGAACCTCGTCGACCAGCTGACCCCCGAGGGGAAGATCCCTGAAGGGGGGATGCTCCAAAAGGGACTGGAGTTGCTGAAGAGCAGGTTTTCCTGAGGAAGGAAACGAGGCAGGTATTGGAAGGGGAAGCGGCGGCCGGTCGCTTCCCCTTTTTTTCGGCTCGGATCAGCATCGCAGCCCCTGGTTGAGAGTTCGATGACCTTGCTACGAAGCGCGGCCAGGAACTCGTCCTAGCTGTGAGGTTCTTCCCTCGGGGCCTCTTCAGTCCGCTTGCGCTCGGTTATGTCGGTGATGAAGGAGTAGTAGTAATCGTCACCATCGGGGTCTTTAGCCAGGTGGACCTTCAGTTCCACCGGGACCCGTGTCCCGTCCTTGCGCCAGTATTCCTTCTGGTAGACCTGGGGGGAGCCGCTGCGGTGCAGCTCTTCCAGTACCCGCGCCTCATGCGCCCGCCATTCCGGAGGGGTAAGGTCGACCCCCCAGGTAGCAATACCGAGGTCGTCGGCGCCGTAACCGAGCAGGGCAATGAAGGCGGGGTTGAACGTGATCAGCCTGCCGTCCGGGTAGCCGGCCGAGAAGGGTTGTGAGGATTTCTGGAGGGCGGTCGAGAAGAATGAGGCGTGCTCCTGCGCCAGGCGCAGGCGCTGGTCGCTCTCCTGCAACGAGTTCTTTACCTCGACCAGCTCGGTTATATCCCTGGAAATAGCCAGGACGGACTCGACCGAGCCGTCCGCGGCAAACTCCGGGAGGAACATGTCCCACAGGTGCCGGACCCTGCCGTTGCTGTCCATTATCTCGAACTTCATGGTGGCCCGCTCGCCGGCAAAGGCGCGATCCTGGCACGCCTCCCAGCGCTCGCAGAGGCCAGCCGGCATCCCCAGCTCGCGGGCGCTCTTCCCCAGGCACTCCTGCGCCGGGCGCTCGGTAACCCGCTCGGCTGCGGGACTTAGATAGAGATGGCGGTGCTGGCGATCGAAACGGCCGATGATGTCGGGGTTGTTCTCGGTGAGGGTCCGGAACCTCTGCTCGCTTTGCCGCAGCGCCTCCTCCGCCTCCTTCTGCGGAGTGATATCCCGGACCATGACAAAGGCACTGGCGCCGCCGTCGACGATGACGGAACAGGCCTCGCCTATGAAGGTGCTGCCATCCTTCCTTTTGCAGGTCAACTCCGCCCTGGCCTTCCCCTTCGCCGCCCGCTCCTCCAGGAACACCCTGGCCCGAGGATCGGTGAGGTCGATCAAGCCGGCTCTCCCGGCAGCGCATATTTCGGTTTCCGTCATACCGAAAATTTCGCAGGCAGCACTGTTCGCCGCGATAATGGTGCCATCCGGAACAGTCAGAAAGACGGCGTCCATGTTGTTCTCGAACAGCAACCGGCAGGCGTGCTGGGGGATTCTTTCAGGCGACATCTGTTCCCTTCCAATGTTGTGAAAAATATTTCACAACTATAGGATCGGGAGCTTGGTGTCAATAACTTTATTACCGGCAAGCCTGGGGATGACCTTTTTACAGGGAAAGGAGTGCAAGTGTCTCATTTTGTGACAGTCAGACTCTCTCCTAGGACAGTCCCAGATACCTGGACAAGTACTCCTGACTGAAAGCCCGACGGATCTATGCCCAAAACAAAGGTACTGCAACACCATAGGACCTTCCCCCTTTGAAAAAGGGGGATCGAGGGGGATTTTGCCAGCTCAAACAAACCAAATCCCCCCTTCCCCCCTTTGTCAAGGGGGGGAAAGGCACAACCTTTTTGGGATATAGTTCCGAAGCCCGAAGACGACAGCGCCCTCAATCCTGAAGGGATCGGCCTTGTTCGGAGGTAGCGCCGGGATTCGTTCGTCGAATTCTGCCGGAGGGGGGAGCTTGAGAATATTTTTTCACACATCATGCTGATTTGATCGTGATCTTGGATTCCTAAAATGCTAATATACCGATTTCGACAGGTGTGCCACTTTTTCTGTCATCGATGCCCCGCGCCCCCACTTTTTGCGATCTATCTTCTTCTGCAGGCGAGGCAACCAACGGAAATATGGCCAGTTAAGGAAGTCAAACCAGCTTAAGGAGAGGGAAGCATGAGCAAGTGCGAGTTTCTGGAGAAGTGTATTTTTTTCAACGACAAGATGAGCAACATGCCTTCAACAAGCAATGTATTCAAAATGATGTACTGCAATGACAACTATGCCGGCTGTGCACGTTACCTCGTCCGCCAGCAAATGGGGAAAGACAGCGTGCCGACGGACCTGTTTCCGAACCAGATCGACAGGATTCCCGCCATCGTGGGCGAAGGCTAAACCGTATTTCAAGGGCTCGGGGAGTTCAGACGACAGCCCCGGGCCCTCCTTGTCTCGCAAGGATCCCTTCTGCTATGGCTTCCGATAGCAGGTCGGGACAAGTCCACCTGCGCAATATAGCCCGTTACAGCATCGGTCGTTGAGCCGGTTACAATATTCCCCCTCCTTTAAACAGCTGCGCTGGTTCTCCGCCAGATCAGGGACTTCATCCCCCGCTGAATATCCAACACTCTTATCCCCACGTTGCGCCGCCGGTGCCGCTTGGCGAGGTGCGGCATCATCCTCACTCCCCCTGCCAGCCTCGATGGATGCCGACGAATCCGCGTTCGCGCCTGCGCAGATCGGCGCCGACCTGGCGGCCAGAAAAAATATCACCATAAGACAAAGCGTCCTCCTGGTGCTGCCCATTTCACCCTCCTACGCCCGAGTCACACGGAAGCGCTTCCTCTTCTTGCGAAGAAACTCGCTCTGAGTCCGGTTGCACCTGCCTCCGGGCTCTGGATACAGTCCCCGATTACTGCAGCAGAGATTAATGCAGGCGCGGAGAATGTCAAACCAGGAGAGGGGAGGGTCCGAATGGCGATCCGGGACCAAGCCACAGCGGAGGGCTGACGGAACCTGTGACGATGCCGTTTGCAGTGCACCGCAAGCTGCCGGATAATTTAGCCATGAAAACAACCAGGAAAGTCCTTGCAGTGGCGGCCTGCGCCCTTTTCGCCGCCGGGAGCGTCCTCTATCTCGGCTGTAGCGACTACAGTCACTACTTCAAGAGCAAAAAGGGAAACCTGGCTTCCGTCCAGCTTATCCCATATCGATCGGATCCTACCTTCGACTACCACAGGCTCTCCCTGGCAAGCGATTCGGGGCTTAAGGTGGTAAGCAACCTGCTGACTCCTGCAAAGGAGGAGCGCTCACACCGCTACCCCGCCGTGGTGCTGCTGGGAGGTCTCGGCACCGGGAGGCAGGCAGTCGACTACGTCACCGACATTTCACAGCTGATTATCGCGGCCCCGGATTATCCATACAGGGAGGAGGACCTTGGCACAGCATTCAAGTTCATGGCCCAACTCCCTGCTCTGCGACGGGCCGCCCTCGATACCGTCCCTTCCGTGATGCTCCTTGTCGACTACCTGGCTGGTAGAGAAGATGTTGATCCGGGAAGGATAATCCTGGTCGGTTACAGCCTGGGAGCCCCCTTCGTCCCCTGCATGGCAGTGGAGGACCGACGTCCCGCCGCGGCGGTGATGGTCTTCGGCGGGGGCGATCTGCGCTGCATGCTAAAGAAGAAAATCAGCAGCTTTGCCGGAGGCGAGATCCAGGGCGCGCTCCTCAGCACATTGGGGGGATTCCTCCTTCGCCCCATCGAGCCAAACCGCTACGCCGACCGCATATCACCGATACCGTTGCTGATGATCAACGGCACAAACGACGACGTTATCCCCCGCCAATGCACCGAGAAATTCTTCGAAAGAGCGAGGAATCCAAAGAAACTGGTCTGGCTGGAAGCCAGGCACGTGAGCCCTAAGAACAGGGAGCTGACAAGGCAGATCGTCGCCATCCTCAAGCAGGAACTTGCCGTCCTGGGGATCCTGACTGCCGGGGAAGAGCCGTCCCGCCGAGGACGGCCTCCCTCAGGCGGCTCCTCTTCGGCGCGAAGCGCCATTGGAAACGACTTTCCCTCTCGCGATAGCGTTCGTGATAAAATAAATTATGGCAGATGGTAGGAGAGCGATCGCAGTCACCAGTAGTACAACGGCATAAGCCGGGAGGTACAGGCAATGAGATCAGGCTCAAAAGACGTCACAAAAGGCGCACTACATGAAGCTAAGGGTAAAATCAAGGAAACAACCGGTAAGATTTTCCACAACGTCTCCCTGGAGGCCGAGGGAAAAGCCGAAAAAATAGCCGGCAAAACCCAGAAAAATGTGGGCAAAGCTGAAAAGAGCGTGCAGAGCGAATTTAAGGAGAAAAAGTGGTAAGTACAGCAGTGACTGCGATTGCTTCTCATTTGCAAAACGGGCGGCCACCTCGGCCGCCCGTATCTGTTTCCGGTCCTGTCTCGTCCTGCGGCTAACCCTCCTGCCAGCACACACTGCCAGCACACAGGCCTACCTTCTTATACCCGCCATCGTCCCGGCCGCCACAACACCCGCCCGATCTCGATGCTAAAAGAGCTCGGGAAAACCCCACTCCAAGGTACCGAGAAAGTACGAGAGGGAAAGATATCCCACGGCCGCAAGCGAGATGATGAACACGAGGATGAATATCACCTGCATATTTGGAGAGATTTTCATCTTAGACCTGCCATTGCCCCCGTTACTTCAACAAAATCGCTGCTACTGATACTTCATCAGCCTGCACTCTCGGCAGTTAATCAAGTTTCTCCCGGGAAACCCGTCGATGCGGGAGTCGGTCAGGCCACAAGACTCTTCAGTGCGGGATGGATTTCGGCAAGTGACGGATTGAGCTGGACGGCGGTGAGGTATGACTGCCGAATGCTCGCGGGATCGCCTCCCGATAACTCCTCGATCCTTCCGAGACCGAAATGTGCCGGAGCAAGATTTCCATTCAACGAGATGGCTTCAGCAAAACAGGTGCGGGCGGTTTCATACTGCTGCAGCAGCATATGGATATTGCCGAGGTTGATCTTCACCAGGGGAGATGCCGGGTCAAGTTCCGCGGCCGCAGTGCACTGGACGAGGGCCTCTTCAACGCGGTTCGTTCTCAGCAGGGCGGCGCCGTAATTGTTCCGGCACTTGGCGTGGGTGGGGTCGAATTTAGCCGCTTTTTCATAGTAGGGAAGCGCCTCTTCGTCACGCCCCAAGTCCTGGAGCAGGACGGCGTACGTGTAGAGTGCGCCCCAGTGGTTGGGGGCGATTCGCAGAGCCTCCAGCAGCACCTTTTCGGCATAATCATAGATGCGGAGGTCGTGAAGAGTATCGGCGAACCTGTGGAGAACATTGGCATTGTCCGGGGCAAGGCCTGCGGCTATTTCCAGACATACCACGGATTCCTTGACGAACCCTTCCTTCTTCAGCCGTTCCGCCAACGAGCCACTTATCTCCGCAACAGCAGCAATCTTCATGTCGCTCGCCACGGCGGCTACATCGAGGACAATTGCCCTCGAGATGACATCACCCCGGGATGCGATATTGCCACTGAGAGTGCGGAGGCTTTCCGCAGCTTGAACGACCTCTCCCTTGCCTGCCTTGATTGCGGCGGCGAAAAAGGGAGCCAGGTTGTCATCCGGGAGTTCCCCGGCAATCCTCAGGTAGGCATCTAGCGCCGGCTCGATTTCGCCGCGCAGGTGCATCGATAAAGCCTCGGTGAAATCCACCGCGCGAGATTCCGCTGCCTTCTTGCCACTGGCCGTTTTGTCACTGGAATCCTTCTTCCCAAATAAGTTCTTGAATACGCTCATTTTTGTCCTTTGACTGTGGGAGCCTTAAGCTCCGGGATTAGGCCTTCCTGTCACTGCTATGGATTATCAATGTCAATGCGGCCGCCTCCGGCAGCGGCTACTTCCCTTTCGGGATGAGGTAGTCGGCGTCTTCCGCGGCTGGCTTCAACCAGGCGAAATCCGGCAGGTCCGGCAGCACCACCTTGTTGGTCAAGGCTCCGTACTTCTTGAGACTCTCCGGCACTCCGTTCTTGATGGCATGCCATGTCCCGGCGATGACCACCACTTTACTCTTGGGGGCGTTCTCCCTGAACTTGGCGATATTGTAGGCCATGGTGTCGTTGCGAAGCGCCTGGGCCTCGTCGAAATTGGCGACGGGAAGTTTCGTAGCCCTGTTGCCGAAGACCTGTTCCCTGATGCGCCTGAGGTAATCGGCCTGGCGCGGGTTCAGGGTCCAGCTGACTCCCGGCGGCAGCTCCTTCATTTCGCCTTCGCTTAGCGCCTTCCCCCCCTGCCTGACGACCTTGGCAATGATCGGCTTGGGGACATTCAGCGCGATCATGGGGATGTGGTTGTCGCGGGCAAAGATAAAAAGGTCACGGTACAGGCTCCAGCCGTAGGACCAATTCTTGGCGTAGACGGCGGTGAACTCCTTCTCCTCCAGTTTCCCCGTGGTCCAGTCGTCGAGATACCGTTGGTTATCGGTCGTGAACATCTCCAGCCCTATGGCCAGCCGGGGGTTCCTGGCATAAA
This sequence comes from Geomonas sp., assembly GCF_056994735.1. NCBI lineage: Bacteria > Pseudomonadati > Thermodesulfobacteriota > Desulfuromonadia > Geobacterales > Geobacteraceae > Geomonas > Geomonas sp. The sequence continues at coordinate 11,587 of NZ_JBXKJL010000028.1, read as the reverse complement.
GGGCTCGTACTATCTCCAGCTGGTTCCCATGGAGACGGCTGTCGTCGTGGGTATCGCCGATGAAAGTTACGTCAGCCCGCCCGACGTCTTCCACGACTTGACCCAATTCCACCGGACCCTTGTCGCCCATGCGGACGAGGTTCGTGGCGGCGTTTGCGGCCATGCTCGTGGAGAGCAGGAGAGTGACGGAAAATGTGAAGGCCATGAACGTTTTCACCAAAGCTCCTCCTTATGTGGGAACCGCTGAACAGCAACGTCGCCTCAGGGGCGCCAACGTCACTCTCCGGGCCTCTCGCCCCGTTTCGCGACCTCAAGGTCACTTAGCTGCAGGTTCAAGGCGTTGACGGAGATCTGGATCTCCCGCATCGAGATGCCGAGCGAGATCATCATCAGCACCAGGCAGATGCCGAATATTATCTTCCCCAGTTCGAAATATCCAGCAAACAATACGAACATGCAGACAACGCACAGCAGCAGACTCAGTACGCCGAAGACCTGCATGTTGCGGATCAGCATCATGCGGTGACGCAGATTCCCGATCTGCTTGATGATGACTTTGTCGGGGTTGACCTGGTAGCGGTCGTGCAGACTGCGGATAACTGCGGCGATGGCGAGGAATCGGTTGGTAAAGGCTAGCAGCAGGAGTGATATGGCCGGGAAAAGCAGCGCCGGGGTTGTGAGGTCGATCTCCATTATGGCTCCGTGGCAACAGGTGGCATGCCTTCAGTGAATCTTCCCGCCATTGAGGGGCAAGAGCCTTCGTGCTACGATGGATGAAACGGTCAAGGAGGCTTTATGAACGACATCCTGGACGCACTTGGCGCAGACGGTTCTTTCACCACCTTCCTGTCGCTGCTGAAGCTGGCGGGCATGACGGACAGACTGAAGCAGCCCGGGCCATACACCCTCTTTGCTCCCAACGACGACGCCTTCAAGCGGGTCAACATAGACGAGATCAGCAAAGACCGCAATGACCTGGTCGCGCTCCTCGAATATCACCTGCTGGCAGGGGAATACAGCAGCGCGGAAATCGCCGGCAACCAGCATCTCGTTACCGAGAACGGAAAGTCGCTCAGCATCGGCGTCGACGAAGGGCGCCAGGTGATCGACAACGCGAAGTACGTCACCGCGGACATCAGGTGCGGCAACGGGATCATACACGTCATCGACAACGTCTTTTTGCCGCAGTTCTCGGGGTGGTACTGCGGAGGCTGCTGAACTATTCCAGCTTCTCCAGAAGTTCAAGCCTCTGACATGCCGGCGGTGCCCATCCCCATCGCCCCCAACGGCGCGACTTGATCACATTCCATCAATGATGGGATTAACAGATTGCGGACCGATTATCAAATCTTTAGTTTCGACCGAATAGAGCGGACGAGCAAGGGGACGACGAACATCGCGCCGAGGACGATCAGCATCGTCGTGTTTGGATCCCGGATGTATGAGTTCAGGCGCAGGGTCGAGAGCGCGATGACTGCGAAATAAAGCATGTCTCCAGCGATGGCGAAGGCCCATCCGGCAAGGAACCCGTGCCCCACAGCAAGCGCCGAGGTGCGCCCTGTCATGGGATCGACGCCGAAGGCGATCATCACGAGCGTGACGGGACCGGCGCCGGTCCCACTGAAGTGCGATACGCTGCGAGCCGTGGCGGACTTGAATGCCGCGGCGATACGGGCCAGAAGGGGGAGCTTGCCCCCCAAGGCAGCGAGGATGCGAAGGAACGGTTCGAAGGCCAGGGCCAGGATCACATCGGAAACCAGGTAGAGAGCGGTGGTGATGGGCCAGGCGACACCGTTGGCGCGAGCAAGCAAAACGCCGGCAGGTATTCCGCCACCGACCGGAATAAGGAACAGCTTCAGCACTGGAAGCATCATCGATACCCCACCGCCTTCCCCACTAATCATCCGATGCGGCACCCTTTTTCCCGACGCTGTCGTTGCGGTATCTGAGGGTGAGCCCCTTCAGGAAATTTCTGAGCAACTGGTCGCCGCACTCCTTGTAGTTTTCATGCCCTTTGGTTCTGAAGAGCGCGGTCAGTTCCGATTTGGATGTCGGAAACTTGGCCAGTTTGAGTACCGCAAGCATCTCCTCCTCTTTCAATTCCAGTGCGATCCTGATTTTTTTGAGGATGTCGTTATTGGTCAGGCGAGTCGCTACTACTTTCGGCTGATCAACTTTACCTTCCCGCTTTCCCCGCTTATAGGCAATAAGGCCGTCAAGGAAATGCTCGAGGACCTGGTCGCTGCACTCCAGGTACCCTTCCTCGTCCTCCTTCTTCATAAGAGCCGTGATATCGGACTGTCCCATCTTCTGACCTGACAACCTGAATATCTCGACTATTGTCTGGTTGTTTATATTGATCGCGTAACGCAATCGGCGGAATACGTCGTTATTTGTCATGAAGCTACTTCTCCTTGTTCCTATCCCCAACCTGGCAAGGGGCGCCCGAACGAGACTATAGGCGCCACAGAAGGATTCAATTTGCTTGACTACAATCAGGAATTTTTGCCACTATGCCGACAGTGGCGTAGCGCCTAGCATAGATCATATCTACAGACTCTGCCAAGGAATCTCGGAAGGTCACAGTGTTTTTCGTCAAGCTGCTCATCACCAATGTCATCATTGTCAGTTGCGTCCTGATAGGAAAACGGTTACCGACCTTGGCGGGGTTGATAGCCGCCATGCCCCTCACCTCGCTCCTGGTGCTGGTTTGGCTTTACACAGACAACCCTGGCGATCTCAAGCTCCTGGAAAAGTATTCAGGCGGCGTCCTCTGGGGGATACTACCCACCATCCTGTTCTTTGCCGTCGCCTTTCTCTGTTTTCGTCGCCAAGTCCCCCTACCGCTCACCCTCTCGCTGAGTTTCGCAGTCTGGCTTGCCGGAGCAGCGATCCACCAGTGGCTTTTGAGGTAGCAGGCTAACCAGGTGCCCTTTGCCAAGGTGTTCCAGCGACGCCTCAGAGCCTCAACGTTCGAAATGTGGTGTAGGTCTGGGCCCCTCCCCGGAGTGGGAATGCTTTCCGGTGAGGGTTTCGATGCGGATGCGGACGACTCTGGTATGTGCGAGTTTCTGGTCTGAAACGGGGAAAACGCAAGGAGCCTGGTAGCGAGCCGCCAAAGCCTTCAGGACTTCGTCTTTCAGGACAGGATCGTCAACGACTTCAGCAATGCCCGAACCGCAGACGCTGCGATAGCGAGTGGTAGTTCCTTCCACTCTGATATCGACGGCCGTGGAGAATCCAACACGCGGGTCCACGTGGAGCAAATCCAGTTTTCGACCTTCCGGAGCGCAATGGAAAAAGATGAAGCCGTTGTGGAACACGTAGTTGACCGGCAACACATAAGGCGCATGCTCACAGTTTATGGCAATAAAGATTTCCTGGGCATCCGTTAGGACCTGGTGCATGAATTCCAGGTCGAGGATTTCACGTTCCGTTCTGCGCATAGTGAAGCCTGTTCCAAACTGTGGGATTAATAGAAGGGGAAAGTGGGGTCGTGATAGAAGACCATACACAGTTGCCTGCTTTTCATAACTCAATATGCAGGAATTATCTACAAGGAAATACACCGGCGGTACGAGCAATACCAGGACTGTCATATCTGGGGGCGGCCAGGAGAGAGGCGGAGGAGATTCGAAATTAGCAACCTACGCCCCCACTCCTCTCGCCTCCTTCCGCCAGCTACAGTCTGAACTGGTTAACCAGACGCCGTAATTCCTCCGCATTTCCGCTTAATTGGGCTGCCGCGACAGCCGATTCCTGCGCTCCCTGCGAGGTTTGTTGCACCACTTGGGTTATCTGGTGCATATTGCTGGAAATCTCACTCGTCGTCGCAGTCTGTTCTTCAGCTGCCGTGGCTACCTGGTTGATCTGCATAGCCAACTCATTGACCTCCGCGAGAATTTCCTGTAAAGCCGCGCCTGATTTCGCCGCTTCTTCCGTTCCGGCTTCGACTTGGTGCACCCCCTGTTCCATGGCTACAACTGCGCCGTTCGTCTCCTTCTGAATTGCCTTGATCATCTCGCCAATTTCACGGGTAGCGTTTGTTGTACGCTCAGCCAAAGCCCGGACCTCGTCGGCAACAACCGCAAACCCGCGCCCCTGTTCGCCAGCTCGAGCCGCCTCTATCGCCGCATTCAGAGCCAGGAGGTTCGTCTGATCCGCGATGTCTTCGATGGTGCCGATGATGGCCCCGATCTGGTCGCTGCGAGCGCCCAGGCTTTCAACGGTTTTGGCAGTTTCCTGCACTTTGGCCGCGATCTGGGCCATGACCGCTATGGTGTTCTCTACCACCGCTGCCCCCTTGCTGGCGGTTTGCGAGGCGCGATGGGCACCTTCCGACGCCATATGGCAGTTGTTGGCGATGTCGCCCGATGTTGCAGACATCTCCTCTCCGGCCGTAGCTACATTCCCCGCCTGGGCAGCCACCTCTTCCGCCCCGGTAGCGATCTGTTCGGAGGTGGAATGAAGCTGGTTGGCGGCAGTGGCCACATGGTTGGATGTGCTGGATATGTGGCTGACAACTTCCTGGAACTTGTCGATAAAGTAGTTAAAGACACGACCGACCTGTGCAATTTCGTCGTTGCCGCTGACATCCAGTCGCTTGGTCAGATCGTGATCCTGGGTGATATCGGTCAACATCTGGCTCAGGGAATTGATCGGTTTCATGATCGTTTTCAGCAGCCATCCTGATAGAGCTGCCTGAAGCAAAACACCGAGCAAGCCAACTATCAGTGTCTCAACAATAATCTTCTTTATTTCCTTATCAAATTCGTCATCGGTAGCCTTGGTCTCTTTCTGTAACAAGTCAACGACCTTATCCATGCTTGCTGCGGTCTTTTTGACCTCACTATCGATCTTGCTGTCCAGATCCCGAATTTCTGCCGATAGACCGACAGAGGACTTGAGCAACGGGAGCATTTTCTGCTCGAAAATCGCCACTGTGCCCTCGACTGCAGACTTTGCCTCTTCGGCAGTTTTCTTTTCTTCCGGCGTGTCAGCGGCCTTGATGGTTACCTCTATGGCCTTGAGCACCTCGGCCTTTTTCTCAGACCAGACTTTAGCCGTTTGATCCAATTCGCGGTTTATCTCGGCATCCGCAATGACTTGGTAGAGCGCCATTCCTCCCATGGAGGCTTCCTTGGCATTTACTGCGTCCCGGGCACGTTCGGCACCCACATCCTGCAGGTGACTAAGATCTTTCAGGTTCACGTAATTCATGGCGACAATGCCGATGATGGTGAAGCTGATTACGGCGATGTTGACAATTATCTTGGACTTGATTGTTGCCATAGTACTGGACTCCTCAAAAGGGTTTTGTCACTACATCGGCGCATCCGTTGGATACTTTAGTTGTTTGTCGGTGAATTCCTGAGGGTGGTGACACGGGGACAGAGCAGTGGGGGACAGGGGAAAAACGTCCTCTACCTGTGGTCTGGATTCAGGTTTGGTTGTGCGATGGTCGGGCCGAAGCCGCGTTTGAAGACCATGAGGGTTGGTTTGAAGGTGATCACCACGGTGCCATACTGGTTGAACCCGATGGTCTTGACCGTGACGATGCCGATGGTTGAAAGATGACTACCGTTGGTTGAAAGATGACTGCCGTTGGTTGAAAGATGACGACCGTTGGTTGAAAGGCGACGACCGTTGGTCGGAAGGTGACGACCGTTGGTCGAAGGATGAGGACCGTTGGTCGAAGGGTGACGACCGTTGGTCGAAAGATGAGGACCGTTGGTCGAAAGATGAGGACCGTTGGTCGAAAGGTGACGACCGTTGGTCGAAAGGTGACGACCGTTGGTCGAAAGGTGACGACCGTTGGTCGAAAGGTGACGACCGTTGGTCGAAGGGTGAGGACCGTTGGTTGAAAGATGACGACCGTTGGTCGAAAGGTGACGACCATTTGTCGAAAGGTGACGACCGTTTGTCGAAAGGTGACGACCGTTTGTCGAAAGGTGACGACCGTTGGTCGAAAGGTGACGGCCGTTTGTCGAAAGGTGACGGCCGTTTGTCGAAAGGTGACAACGGTTGGTCGAAGGGTGACGACCGTTCGTTGAAAGAAGAAGAAATTGGGCGTTGTTTAGCAAGAAGGGCGGCCTTTTGGGGCCGCCCTTCTTCTATTTGGAGCTTTATCTATTTCTGCGAGAGCCTGTGTACGCACTCTACCATGTAGATGGCGTTTTCGGGGGGGACGGTGGGGAGGATGCCGTGACCCAGGTTGAAGATCAGTCCTGGCCGCCCGGCGTTCTCGTCGAGCACTCTCTTCACCTCGCGCTCGATGATCTCTTTCGGGGCGAACAACACGGTGGGGTCGAGGTTGCCCTGGACGGCCATGTCGCCGAGGATGTCCCTGGCTTTGCCGAGGTTGATGTGCCAGTCGAGGCCCATCACGTCGCCGCCGGCTTCTTTCACGATGTCGAGCATGGTACCGGCGCCTTTGACGAAGTGGATGACGGGGACGTTGGTCCTGTCCAGACCGTTAATCAGGCGCTGGGTGTACGGCAACACGTAACGCTCGTAGTCGGCCGGGGAAAGCATGCCGCCCCAGGTGTCGAAGATCTGGATGGCCTGGGCGCCGGCTTTGATCTGGGCGTTAAGGTATTCCATGTCCATGGTGGTGATCTTTTCCATCAGCGCGGCGTAGATCTCCGGCTCGGCATACATCATCTTCTTGAGCGCGGCGAAGTCTTTGGAGCCTTTGCCTTCGACCATGTAGCAGGCGAGGGTGAAGGGGGCGCCGCCGAATCCGATCAGGGGCACTTTGGCGGCCAGCTCTTTCCGGAGTATCTTGACGGTGTCGAGCACGTAGGGGACGTCGGTCTCCATCTTCGGAATCTTGAGGGCTTCGACGTCGGCCATGGTGCGGATCGGTTTCTCGAAGACCGGGCCCGGGACGAAGTCGAGTTTCATGCCCATCGGCTCGATCGGGGTCAGGATGTCGGAGAAGAGGATCGCGGCATCGACGCCGAGGATGTCTACGGGCTGGATGCTGACTTCAGCGGCCAGCTCGGGGGTATGGCAGAGTTCGAGGAAGGTGCACTTGGAACGAACGCGCATGTAGTCGGGAAGGTAACGTCCTGCCTGACGCATCAGCCAGACCGGGATTCTGTCTACCGGTTTTCCCCAACACGCGTCTAGAAATCGATTATTCATTGAATATCCCTCCTTGGATTTTTGAGAACAGTTTTGCCACGGAGACTCGGGGTCGCAGTGGCGGTATTGCAAAACAATAAAGCTAGAGGCAAATCCCCCCTGTCCCCCCTTTGACAAGGGGGGGACGTTGGGGACGGCTTCTTCTTAACAAGGACTGACCTGGGAAGTTCAGAAAGGGGAAGGCGGGGATAGTGGCTGGCTTTTACACCATTCACCATTCACCATTCACCATTCACTTCTTCATCTTGATAGGCACGTAGTTGCAGAACGGTTCTTCCGCCATGTAGTCGCCATGCACTGCATCGGCACGGGCGCGGCAGCCGCCGCAGACGTTGATGTACTCGCACTGTCCGCACTTGCCTTTGTAGGCTTTGAAATCCCTCAGGTCTTTGAAGATCTCGCTGTTCTCCCACAGCTCCTTGAACGGGGTCTGCTTCACATTCCCGGCGGTGCGGTGGAAGTAGCTGCAGGGTTTGAGGTTCCCGTAGCAGTCGATCAGGCAGATGGTCTGCGCGGCGATGCAGCCCTTGCCGCCGCCGGTGGAGAAGGTCAGCGATCTGCGCTCGAACTTCTCGCCTTCGGCCTTGGCTTTCTGCGGCACGATCCGGTAGTAGTGCGGCGCGCAGGTGGGACGCATCAGGATGTCGTCTTCCATCTTCTCCTGGTGATAGTGCCAGTCGAGGATCTCTTCGTAGTCTTCCTTGGAGATGAGCTCGTTCATGATCTCTTCACCGCGACCGGTGGGGACGATCATGAACATGTACCAGGCGGTGGCGCCGATCGATTTCGCGACCTTGAAGGTGGCGGCGATGTCGGTCTGGTTGCGCTTGGTGAAGGAGGAGTTGATCAGGAACTTCTGGCCGTGCTTTCTGAAGAGTTCGGCGGCCCGCATCACGCCTTCGAAGGAGCCCGGGCACTGGCGGAAGTTGTCATGGACCTCGGCGGTGGAGCCGTCCAGGGAGAGGGAGACCATCTTGATGTCGGCCTTCTTCATCTTCTCGCAGACTTCGTCGGTAACCAGGGAGCCGTTGCTGGCCATGCACATCCTCAGGCCGAGCGAGGTGCCGTACTCTGCCAGTTCGAAGATGTCCGGCCTCATCAGCGGCTCGCCGCCGGAGAGGACCATGACCGGCTTGGAGAACTCCGAGATCTCTTTGATCAGGTTCTTCCCCTCTTCCGTGGTGAAATCACCTTCGGAGGAGGTCAGCTCGGAAGAGCAGCGACAGTGAACGCACTTCAGGTTGCAGCGCTGGGTGGTCTCCCAGGCAATCCATTTCGGTACAAACTCTTCAGCCATGGTTTCTCCAATTTGGACCTGGAAAGCGTTGCATGCGGCGGGGGGCTCATCGGCTAAGGCAGGGAATGGGATATTCACGCCAAAACGTTCGGCTCTGCGACAAGGTACGCTTGCGTTACCGGACCCCGCTTCGGAGGTCTCAATCGGTATCCAGGGTATGAATTTATCGTGAAGATTACTATGAAAAGGGGCAATAACTCAAGAAGAATCGCCTCACGCCAAGGCGCTGGGACGCAAAGGGAAGCGGGAGGGAGACGACACCAGTGCCGGGGCCAAAGTTCTCGCCCCTGCGGGAGATCCATGGGAGTACCAGCTAACAAACCTTTTCTTGCGCGGGATTAAAATCGGATAAAATCTGATACTTCAAAATCTTAAAGAGTGTTTAAACCTTTTGATGCCTTTTGATTCGCCTTATCCGATTCGATCAGAAGTTTATCCCGCGCCGAATGCCTAGTTTTTATATGGGTAGTTTTTGAGAGAACCCACTTACTCGGCCATTTTGCGGTTGAAGGTGTAGACGGCGATCACAAAAAGGATGGCGGCGCTTAACACCAGGTTGAGAAGGTAATGGACGGGGACGTGACCGAAGAGGAGGGCATCTCTGGCGCCCTCGAAGACTGCGGTGGTCGGGAGGAGCTGGATTGCCGGCAGTATGGCCTTCGGATACGAGGATAGGGGGAAGAAGATGCCGGCCATGAAGATTAACGGGACGATGACGACGGATTGTACCCGGCCGATGTTTTCGGGCTTATCTATGATGGTGCCGCAGATGGTGCCGAGACAGGAGAAGGTCATGGAGGAGATGGCGATCACCAGGAGGTACATCGGCAGGTGGCTGTAGTCGATCCGGAACGGTGTCAGGAACAGGATCACCAGGAAGACGACGGCGCCCTTGATTGTCCCCTGGGAAAAGCCGGAGAAGATCTTGCCGATGACAATGTCGTAGACGGTTATGGGGGTGACGCGGTATTCCTCGATGGTGCGCTGCACGCGGCGGTGGAACCACATGCTCCAGGAGCTCTCGTCGAAGGCGGCGTTCACGGCGGTCATGGAGATCAGGCCGGGGGCGATGAAGAGGGAATAGGGAACGCCGCTGACGTCGGTGATGTAGCCCTTGAGGCCGAAGCCGAAGGCGAGATAGAGGGTCAGCGGATAGGCGATTACGGCGATGAGCTCAGAGAAGATGCTCCGCCGCAATACCATCATGTCTCTGCCCCATATGGAGATGGCGCCTTTGAACATTTCGTTGGTTCCCTTGGTTTTCGGGTCGTACCTTCGTGGCGGCTTCCCCCACCCCGTGCCTGCGGGTCTGAAGCGCCCTTCGGCGCGCAAGCCTCGCCCCCTCCCTCCAAGGGAGGGGGATGTCTAGGCCAAGGGGTGGGTAATCTGCGGTGGCAGCTGCCCTCACCCTGTCCCTCTCCCGTAGGGCGAGGGGACGTGGTTCTGGCAGCTCACGTGATAGCGAGGTCTTCGTGGTTCCTGCTGTTACCTCTCCTGCTCTCGTATCTTCTGCTCTCGTATCTTCTGCTGCTTCTGTCCCTGCTGCGCTTCCGTGCTTCTGCGGTTTATCTCAGCTGTTGTTTCTCTCCTGCTGTTGCTTTTCCTCTGGTGTCCTCTGCGGCCCCCTCGGGGTCCTCTGTGGTGAGGCTTTTCCTCTATTCTCTGACCTTTTCCCCGGTCAACGAGATGAAGACGTCCTCCAGTGTCGGCTCTTTGAGACAGATCTTCCGGATGTCTGCTCCGGCGAGGGAGTCCATGAAGGGCTTTATGGCGTCTTCACCGGCAAGGGTGACCCGGTAGACGGCACCGGCCTTCTCGACTGTTCGCACGAAGGGGAGACTGGCCAGCATGGCCTCGCGTTCGCGGTCGTCGCTCATAAACTCCACTTCATACAGGTGGGCGCGGGAGAAGGCGTCCTTCAATTCGGCGGCGGTTCCGTCTGCCAGGGTGACGCCATGGTCCATGATCATGATCCGGTCGCACAATGCGTCGGCTTCGTCCATATAGTGGGTGGTCAGGAAGACGGTCATCCTGTGACGCAGCCCCCTGATGTACTCCCACAACGCCCGCCTCGATTGCGGGTCGAGGCCGGTGGTCGGTTCGTCAAGAAAGAGTACCCGTGGCTCGTGCACCAGGGCGCGCGCGACTACCAGCCTGCGCTGCATCCCGCCGGAGAAGGTGTCGGGGAAATCCCTCTGCCGCCCCGCAAGGCCGGTCATCTCCAGGACTTCGTCGATCTTCGGGTTGTAGGCCGAGGGGCGCATGCCGTGCAACCGGCCGTGGAGGATCAGGTTCTCCCTAGCGGTGAGATAGCGGTCCAGGTTGTTTTCCTGGGGAACTACGCCGATCAGGCGGCGAACATCTTTCCCGGCGGTGAGTACGCTGAAGCCTTCGACAAAGGCGTCGCCGTAGGTCGGCTTCATGAGGGTGGTGAGGATCTTGATCAGGGTGGTCTTGCCGGCGCCGTTGGGGCCGAGGAGGCCGAAGACGGTGCCGCGCTCGACCTCCAGGGAGAAGTTGTCGACGGCCTTGAAGCCGCTGTAGCTCTTGGTTATGTTATGTAGGATGACGGAATGGGGCATCTATGTTCCTGTACAACATCAAAGACGGTCTTACAGGGATGGACAGGATTTACAGGATGAACTTCAACGGCCTTTACGTCTAAAGCAAGTTACCCAAAGGCAAATCCCCCCTGTCCCCCCTTTGTCAAGGGGGGGACGCTACGGTCGGCTTTTTCTTATTGTTAATCAGACGTTGGCTCGTTTAATCAGACGTCGGTTCGTTGCTTTCCATGCTTTCGATGTTTTAGCACTTCTCAGATTTTCTCCGTGTCTCCGTGGCTAATGGTTTTGTTTTCGAGGCATGGGAAGAGAGGGAAGAGGTGCCGCGGTAGCCTTCCCCTCCTTCCTGGTTTTAGCACTTCTCCGGTTTTCTCCGTGTCTCCGCGGCTAATGGTTTTCTTTTTCGGACATTGGAAAGAGCAGGGAAAAGGTGCTGCCTTTGCCTTCTTCGCCTTCGACCCAGACGGCTCCTTCGTGGACCTCCATGATGCCCTTCACGATCGATAACCCCAGCCCCGATCCCTTGGACATGAAGGCGGTGTCGCCGGAGGTGTGATGCTCTATGTCCCCTACCCCATAG
>NZ_JBXKJL010000027.1:0-7838 GCF_056994735.1 Geomonas sp. | reverse complement strand
AAGGTAAACAACTGGCGGTACATCATTAAGGAGGAGCATCTATGAAACTGAGAACACTGTTGAAGAGTCTGGCCGTCGGCGCCACCCTTGCCCTGCCGATGACAGCCCTGGCTGCACCGGGGCCGATCGTGATCAAGTTCAGCCACGTAGTGGCACAGAACACGCCGAAGGGGCAGGCCGCGGACTATTTCAAGAAACTTGCCGAAGAGCGGACCAGGGGACGGGTCAAGATCGAGGTCTATCCCAACAGCCAGCTCTACAAGGACAAGGAGGAGATGGAGGCGCTGCAGCTGGGCGCGGTCCAGATGCTCGCCCCCTCCCTGGCCAAGTTCGCCCCCCTCGGCGTAAAAGAGTTCGAGGTCTTCGACCTTCCCTTCATCTTCGACAACTACCAGGAGCTGCACAAGGTCACCCAGGGACCGGTCGGCGCGAAGCTGCTGAAGAAGCTGGAGCCCAAAGGGATCCTCGGTCTGGCCTACTGGGACAACGGCTTCAAGGTCATGAGCGCCAACAAGCCGCTCAAGTCCCTGAACGACTTCAGGGGCCAGAAGATGCGCATCCAGTCCTCCAAGGTCCTCGATTCCGAGATGCGCTCCCTGGGCGCGATCCCGCAGGTCATGGCCTTCTCCGAGGTCTACCAGGCCCTCCAGACCGGCGTGGTCAACGGCACCGAGAATCCCCCTTCCAACCTCTACACCCAGAAGATGCACGAAGTGCAGAAATACGTGACCCTCTCCGACCACGGTTACCTGGGCTACGCCGTCATCGTCAACAAGAAATTCTGGGAAGCGTTGCCGAAGGATATCCGCACCATCCTTGAGGGAGCCATGAAGGACGCCACCAAATTCGCCAACGACGTGGCCAAGAAGGACAACGACGAGGCCCTGGCGGGCGTGAAGAAGTCGGGGCGTTCCCACCTGGTCACCCTGACCCCGCAGGAGCGCGCTGCCTGGAAGAAGGCCATGGACAAGGCCCACAAGGACAACATGAACCGCATCGGTGCCGACATCGTCAAGGAAGTCTATGCAGCCACCGGGTATAACGCCAAGTAACAGGGGAATCGCCTTTTGACAGGGGCCGCTGCGGCCTGCGCAGCGGCCCCGTCCGATGCTCCAGGAGAGAGAATATGAAATACCTCGATCACCTTGAGGAAGCCATCATCACCTTCCTTATGGGGGCAGCTACACTTATCATCTTCGTTTCGATCATTCACCGCTATGCCGCGGGCTTGCCGATTCCGGGCCTCCAGGATTGGCTGATTTCCCTCAACCTCAGCTGGGCCCAGGAACTCTGCATCTACATGTTCGTGTGGATGGCCAAATTCGGTGCCGCCTACGGTGTCCGCTCCGGCATCCATGTCGGGGTCGACGTCCTCGTCAACCGCCTCCCGGCGGACTGGCGCAAAAAAGGGGTGATGGTCTCGGTCATCTGCGGAGCCTTCTTTACCGGCATCATCGGCACCCTCGGCTGGAGGTTCGTATGGGAAAACGGCATGCACTACGCCGTGTTCCATCTTCTCGGCATCGCCACAGGTGACGTGCCGCAAGGCCCGACGACACCGGACCTCGAGTGGCCAACCTGGGCCATCTACTCCGCGGTGCCGCTCGGATCTTACCTGATGTGCTTCAGGTTCATCCAGGTGGGCTGCCGCTTCATCAGGACAGGGGAGTTGCCCCGTCACAATGAGGCGCATGTCGATGGACTTGAGGAAGATGCCGGGGTGATTGAAGGGGAACTTGCTGCTGGAGGTGCGACAAAATGAGTACGATTGCCGTGGAAGAAATTCATGTAGTACCCCCGATGAGCAAGGCTAAGGCAGGGGGCTGGCTGATAGGGCTCTCGGTGGTCCTCTTGGGAGTCGGCTTCTATTATGGGAACGTGGGGATCGTCTTCGCTCTCCTGCTGGCGCTGATGCTGACCGGGGTTCCGGTTTCGATCGCACTGGGCCTGACCGTTCTGACCTTCCTTTACCTGCTGACCAATGTGCCGGTCGAGGCCGTGGCGCTGAAGCTTTTCACCGGCATCGAAAAGTTCGAAATCATGGCCATACCATTCTTCATCCTGGCAGGAAACTTCCTGACCCACGGCGGCGTCGCCAGGAGGATGATCGACTTCGCGACCAGCATGATCGGGCACTGGCACGGCGGATTGGCTCTGGCCGGCATTATCGCCTGCGCCATGTTCGCCCTTGTCTGCGGATCGAGCGTCGCCACCGTGGTGGCCATCGGGTCCATCATTCTTCCGGCGATGGTGCGGCATGGCTACCCCATGCGGTTCGGGGCCGGGGTCATCGTATGCGCCGGATCTCTCGGCATCCTGATGCTCCCCTCCATTCCGAAGGTCATCTATGCCATCTCGACCAACACCTCGATCGGCGCACTCTTCGTTGCCGGCCTGATCCCGGGGATGCTCCTCACCCTGATGCTCTGCGTGGTGACCTGGTACGTTTCCAAGAAGAGAAACTACAAGAGGTTGGAAAAGGCCAGCTGGCCACAGCGTTTCTCAGCCTTCAGGAAGAGCGTGTGGGGGCTGATGCTGGTGGTCATCATCGTCGGCGGCATCTACAGCGGGATCTTCACCGCGACCGAAGCGGCGGCGATGTCCGCGGTCTATGCCTTCTTCATCTCCGTCTTCGTCTACAGGGACATGGCCTTCAAGGACGTCCCGCGGGTCCTGCTGAACTCCGCCAACCTGAGCGCGATGCTGCTGTACATCATCACCAATGCCGTCCTCTTCTCCTTCCTCATGTCCCATGAGAACATCCCTCAGGCCATGGCGGACTGGATTCTCGGCAAGGACCTCGGCGTGGTGACCTTCCTTATCTTCGTGAACCTGGTCCTGCTGTTGGCCGGCAACGTGATGGAACCGTCGTCGATCATCTTGATCTTCGCCCCGATTCTCTTCCCTGCCGCTACCCGACTGGGCATCGACCCGGTCCACTTCGGCATCCTCATAGATGCCAACATGGAGGTCGGTCTCTGCCATCCTCCCGTCGGGCTCAACCTGTACGTGGCCAGTGGCATCTCGAAGCTCAGCATTACCGAGTTGACGGTGGCGGTCATGCCATGGCTGATGACAATGATCGTCTTCCTTGTCATCGTCACCTACTGGCCATCGCTATCTATCTGGTTACCTAAAATGATGGGGATGATGTGATGGGCGCTGCGCAGGACCACCTCTTTATCTACCTGATCGTGGCGCTCAACGCGGCCTGCCACCCGATGCTGATCTGCCGGCTGAAGATGGACCGGGCGCAGAAATGGAAATTCTCCATGATAGCGGTGGCAGTTCCCGCCGTGGTCATGATGACCATGCGGCTGGTCGTGGCGGGTGGGCTCATCCATGGCCGGGTCGTCGATCAGGTTGCCATCGAGCGCGCCGTCACCACGCTGGCCAGTGCCCTGCTCCTTGCCGGTCCCGTGATGGCAACCGCAGCAGCAGTTCTTTCCAGCAGGAAGCACCGGCCTGCGGCCGTCGTCGAGAGCTGACACCCTCAGCCGATAAAACAAAGAGACCCACTTCAGCAGCTGACGAAGTGGGTCTCTTTTTCTTACCAGGTCCTGAAGGTGCCTGAATCGATGTGAACGAAGTTGTTCTTGGGGTAGTAGCCGACGCCTCCAGCGGCCAGAGCCAGTGCCGTCTGCCTGATCCTGCGGAGAGAGACCCCCGGGATCACCAGGTCGATGGCCATCCCTTTCAAGTGGAAGCTGTCCTTGGCCACCGCTTTCGACTTGCTCCTGAGCATCCTGTTGTAGGCAGGGGAGCGGTAACCGGAGATGATGTGGATCTCGTTGTCACCGCCCAGGCTGTTGTCCAGCCGGTTCAGGTATTCGAGGACCCGGATGTCCATCTCGGTAGTCTCGTTGGTGTTGTGGCAGCGCAAGATCCAGTTGATGGACTGCAGGGCGTCCTGACAGTACTCTCCCAGGCTGTTGCGGTAGGTGACGGTCAGCCTCTCCTGATTATTGGTGTTGTAGAGAGATAATTTTCCTTCCGGGAATCCCCCGGCATCGAGGATTTTGGCGAAGGCGGACTTGGCGCCAACGAGGGTTGCGGCAAAAAGGGCGGACGACTTCAGGAACATCCTGCGGCACAACATTATATCCTTCAAATAAAAAACCTCCAAAATCAAGTAGTTACCTGCTTTCGGCCCTTTCTTGCTACCATAAAAGCGTCCGTCATGTCAACCTTCACAGCAATTCTGCGCCCTCCTGCCGATGAAGACCGACACGCCGCCCCTCCACCATTGGCATCAGGCCCTTTGTGTTATAATGAGTAATCCTGCAGACACTCCAGTACCGCGAGATCATCAATGGCGGCTGACGTCCTCAAACAATTCCATCCACTGATCGGCAGGTGGTTCGGGGAAACGTTGGGTGAACCTACCGACGTGCAGTTGCGCGCATGGGCCGAGGTGATGCAGCAGCGGCACGTGCTGGTGACTGCTCCGACCGGGAGCGGGAAGACGCTGGCGGCCTTCCTGTGGGCCATAAACCAGCTGGTCACCGGAGCCTGGCCGCGCGGCGAAACCAGGGTCGTCTACGTCTCCCCCCTGAAGGCCCTCAATAACGACGTGCGCCGAAACCTCCTCGCGCCACTGGAGGAACTGCGCGAATACTTCACCAAGGCCGGCGTCCCCTTCCCCGCCATAAGCGTCCAGACCAGAAGCGGCGACACCCCCGGCAACGAGCGGCGCAGGATGCTGCGCAACCCGCCGGAGATCCTCATCACCACCCCCGAAAGTCTCAACATCCTCCTCACCTCGAAAGGAAGCAGGTCCACGCTCTCCGGCGTCACAACAGTCATCCTGGACGAGATCCATGCGGTGGCCGGGAGCAAGCGGGGGACGCACCTGATAACCGCGGTGGAAAGGCTGACCCTCCTGAGCGGGGAGTTCCAGCGTATCGCGCTGTCGGCGACAGTCAGACCGCTGGAGACGGTGGCTGACTTCATCGGGGGGCTGAGGCAAAGGGGGAGGGAATATACCAGGCGACCCGTCTCCATCGTCAGGGGGGAGCGCGCCAAAAAGTTCAGCCTGACGATCAGCGCCCCCGGGCAGAGCGAGCTCCAACAGCGCGACGACTACTGGCCGGCACTGATCAGACGCTTTGCCGACATCATCGACCACCATCGCTCCACCCTCTTCTTCGCCAACAGCAGGCGGACCACGGAAAAGGTAACCAGGCTCATCAATGAGGAGACAGGCGAGGAAGTCGCCTATTCCCACCACGGATCCCTCTCCCGCGAGATCCGGCTGGCCGTGGAGGAGCGGCTCAAACGCGGCGAGCTCAAGGCCATCGTAGCCACCAATTCGCTGGAGTTGGGCATCGACATCGGAAAGCTCGACAGCGTGGTCCTCATCCAGACACCCCGCTCCATATCCTCCGCCATCCAGCGCATCGGCCGCTCCGGACACGGTGTCGGCGAGGTCAGCTCGGGAATGCTCTTTCCGACGAACGGCACCGACTTCATCTCGGCCGCGGTCATCGCCCGCGCCATTGCCGACGGTGAGATCGAGGAGCTGCATCCGGTCGAGACCCCACTCGACCTCCTGGCCCAGATCATCCTCTCCATGGCCCTCCCCGAAAAGTGGAACCTGGACGACCTTTACGACTTTCTGAGGACGAGCTATCCGTACCGGAACCTCACCCGGCAGCAATTCGACCTGGTGGTCGGCATGCTGGAAGGGAGGTATGCGGAGTCCAAGGTGATGGAACTTCGCCCGAGGGCGACGGTCGACAGGCTGAACGACACCATCTCGACCCGACCGGGACTGTCGATGCTCATTTACCTGGAAGGAGGAACCATCCCGGAAAGGGGATATTACGAGCTGAGGCTGAAGGATTCCGGCGCCAAGATCGGGGAACTGGACGAGGAGTTCGTCTGGGAGAGGAAGCTGGGGGAGACCTTTGCCCTGGGCGCGCAGCTCTGGCAGATCACCGACATCACCCACAGCACCGTCCTGGTGATTCCGGCGCAAAGGGTTCAGCAGATCATCCCCTTCTGGAGGGCGGAGGAACTCGATCGCGACTTTTTCTATTCGGAAAAGATCGCCTCCTTTCTCGAGTACTGCGCGGAAACGCTCGGTACGGAAGGTTTCGTCGGCGAGCTGATGGATCGCCACTTCATGGACCGACGGGCGGCCGAGGCACTGCAGTCGTTCCTGAAGTTGCAGCAGGAATCGGGCGGGACGGAGCTCCCCCACCGGCACCACCTCCTGGTCGAGCACTTCCATGATCCGCTCACGACCGGCCACACCCAACAGATCATCCTCCACACATTGTGGGGAAACACCCTCAACCGCCCCTTCACCTTCGCCCTTTCCGCAGCCTGGGAGAACAAGTACGGCTGCACCCTGCAAGCCTTTTACGATAATGACGGCATAGCGCTGCTGGTTCCTCATGACATCGACCTGCACGACATTCTTTCACTGGTGACGCCGGGGAACATCGAGTCGCTGCTGCGGGCTTCTCTCGAGAGTACCGGCTACTTCGGGGCCAGATTCCGTGAGAATGCCGGACGCGCCCTTTTGCTGTCGCGGACGAACTTCAAACGGAGGATGCCCCTGTGGCTGAACCGCCTGCGCTCCCGGAAACTCATGGCTTCGGTGATGAGATTCCGCGATTTCCCCATCCTTCTGGAGACTTGGCGCTCGTCGCTGCAGGACGACTTCGATCTGCCAAACCTCAAGCGCCTGCTCGAAGAGTTACATGATGGCGACATAAGGGTTTCGCAGATCCGCACCACAGTTGCAACGCCCTTTGCCAAGGGACTCATCTGGCTCCAAACCAATAAATACGTTTACGAGGACGACACTCCCGACGCCGTAAGGACCTCGGCGCTCGGCCAGGACCTGTTGAAAGAGCTGGCCTTCTCGCCGCACCTGCGTCCCCGGATACCGAAGGAGCTGATCAGGATCTTTGAGGATAAACAGCAGCGGATAGCCCCCGGATATGCTCCTGATTCGGCGAGGGAGCTGATCGACTGGGTGAAGGAGCGGCTCCTCATCCCGCAGGAGGAATGGTCGAGGCTGCTGGAGGCAATGGAGCGGGATCAGGGCCTGGACAGGGAGGAGGAGTTGATCTCACAGGTCGCGGAAAGGGTTGTGATCATTGAAATACCTGGAGCACCGAGATCGGTGGCGGCGATTGAGATGCTCCCCGAGCTGGCAGCGGGATTGGCACGGGACTGGCGGGATATACGACTGACGGCACTGGTTGAGAGCCCGGCATTACTGGAGGGACTGCAGACATCAGCACGAAAAATGATGAGCCGCCAAAGCCGCACTTCCTCCGGGGAGGGAAACGACGAGGGCGATTCGGCAACGGTGAGACTGCTGGGGAGATGGCTAAGTTACCACGGGCCACTTGAGTTTCCATTCGTGCAGCGGACCTTGGCATTGCCGGACGATCTCTTTCAAGATTCCATTCATGCCCTGGAGGAGGCCGGGCTGGTGCTGCTGGATCAGTTTACTGAAGTCGGCAATCTCCCGGAGCTCTGCGATGCCGCCAACCTGGAGTCGCTCCTCAGGATGCTCCGCAGGTCGCGGAAGGCGCCCTTCGAGGCACTCGACCTTTCCTACCTCCCCCTCTTTCTCGCCACCTTCCAGGGAGTGGTCCGACCGGGTGTTTCGGTGGACGATCTGAAAAAAAGGATGGAACAGCTGCTGGGCACTCCCCTTACCGCCGGGGCATGGGAGGAAGAAGTGCTACCGGCGCGCCTCCAGCCATACCTCAACCCGTGGCTTGACAGCCTGATGCAGAGCAGCGATCTCCTCTGGTTCGGCTGCGGCCAGAGGAAGGTCTCATTCGCCTTTCCCGAGGATCTCGATCTCTTCC
>NZ_JBXKJL010000026.1:0-1446 GCF_056994735.1 Geomonas sp. | reverse complement strand
GAGGGTTATGCGAAACCCTCTCTGAAGAAGTAGAGACCGATCGCGGCGCGGAATGACGACTTGAAGGTCTTGAGGGGTCGGCGGTAGTCCGTGAAGAGGATCCGCCATGCCTTGAGCGTGGCGACGGCTCGTTCTACCGGCGCACGGACGGAGCTCACCTGGTTGTTCCATTTGTGTTCCCAGTCCAGGAGCTTGCGGCATGTCGGTTTGCGGATGGGAGTGATGATGTAGTCGGTCCCGATGAATCCCTTGTCACCAAATACCCCTCCCGTCTTCTTGAGAATCTTCTCGACAACGGACCCCGTCAGCTTCGCCATGTCGGGGCGATTGCCGGTGACCGGCTCGGAGACGAACGTGACGCGTCCCTGGAGATTTGTGATGATCAGGGAGCCGTGTCCGGTGGTCTTGTACTTGCCGGCCCACAGCTTGTCCTCGCCGTCCCAGGACCAGCACGGCCAGAGCATCCCATCTACCAGCGCGATCGCTGCCCTGGTGGCTTCGGCCGCCTCCTCCGCCGTCGGCCGGTCCTCCTGCGTCGCCTTCTCGACCAGGGGGGTCAGGAAGGTGATGTACCGCGACACCGTTGACTGGTCCACGTCAAAGATGTCGGCCCACACATCCTCGACGATGTTCTGCCGAAGATACCCACCAGTCACGACGAAAGCTTCTCGCAGGGACAGTTCATGTGGGCGGCCCCCGCCTTTGTCCCACGGCCGCTCGAGCAATCTCGTGATGCGGGACTCCAACTCGTCGAGTTGCTCTTCGTCCAGTCCTGACATGCGCTCGAACCGCAACGGCTTCTCCATCGTCAGAGGTTTGGGCTAGTCACCTCCTTTGTATCGATTGGAGAAGCCGTTGTGTCGGATTCGCCACGGCGTGTCGCGTGTTGCCCCGGAACCTCTTGGGAGAAACTGGCTCGTCCTATGCCGTCCGGGGGTTTCGCATAATCCTCCATCTCTACTATGGTTCTTTTAGCAATTCCTGCAGAGGCTGAGCAAGTTTCCGCTCCTGTCGTCGTCAGCACAGACAGTAAACAGATCGTGTCGTTGGTCAGGACACCGGGTAGCCCGGGAATGAGAAGTACCCAGCGGGTAGATACTGAGGCTTATGCAGAACTCGCTATCAAGATCGCTAACGGTCCCCTGACCTGTGCCGATGCGGGTCGAGGGATGCCGGCAGGAGGCTTCTGCATAACCCTCACTGGCTCTTCGATCGATCATAGGCTCCCTGACCCGTGCAATTATGCCCCGATGGGGGCGTTTCCGTTGGTTCTCAATCCGACGCCGGGAGTGAACCTGGACTCCCACGCCGGGGAGGCGGGCAGGGCCCCGGCAAAGTCGTCCGCCAGAGGTCCGAGATCGGCGGGGTTGGCGCGATACGCCGGCGCGGGGGGCAGCTGCACGGGCGTGGCGGCGCCCCTCGCAGGCATACACATGCTCCGTGGAG
>NZ_JBXKJL010000025.1:0-3335 GCF_056994735.1 Geomonas sp. | reverse complement strand
CTTTGGAACCTCTCGTGCTGGCGACGGGTCCGCTCCTCTATCCAGCTGTAATCTCCAAACATCAGGATATTGGGACGTGCCGCGGCACCGCAGCGGGAACAGAGCGGAACATGGTCGGCGGTCATGGTCTCTTCATCGATCCTGAAGGTCTCCCGGTTCTCCCAGATGAGGTTGGAACATGGCTTCGCGCACTGCAGATGATGGATCGACCCGTGAAACTCCAGGATAGCGTCGCCGGGGAAGCCGGCCTTCTGAAATTGCCCGTCCACGTTCGAGGTCGCCACGAACATCTCCAACGACAGCCTCTTCCCCCACTCCAACAGGATCCTGAACCCTTCGTGAGGAACTGTTTCCCGGTACAGGTTGGTGCGGTGCCCGTAAAACCCCCAGCCAAAGGCCGGATCACGCTCGAAGTGCTCCGGGTTCGCGGCCTCGACGAAGCTGATGCCCAACCTCTGGTAAAGCGGATAGGCACGCCAGAAGCCGGTGTTTCCCCTAAAGTCCGGGAGCCCGGAATCTACCCCCATCCCCGCCCCCGCCGTTACAATGAGCGCCTGCGCCTCGCGGAGCACCTCCGCCGCCTGCTCGAATTTCCTCGAAAGGTCCATATATGCCTACCCCGGGATGCCGACCTTCACCGGCACAGGTTTCAGCACCCTCACCAGTTCGGATGGTGTTATCGAGACCAGAAATCCGCGACTGCCGCCGTTTATGTAGATGAGCGGAAGTTCAAGGATGGTCTCTTCGACATAGACCGGCATCTGCTTCCTGGTGCCGAAGGGAGAGGTTCCGCCGACGAGGTAGCCGGAATGGCGATTGGCCGCGTCGGGGGTGCAGGGACCGACCGATTTCACTCCAATCACCCGGGCCAGTTCCTTGGTCGAGACCTGCCGGTCGCCGTGCATCAGCACGACCAGCGGAGACCTGGTCTCGTCCTCCATGATCAGCGTCTTGATCACGCAGTGTTCGTCTACACCCAGTTCGCGAGCCGAGACCGCCGTCCCGCCCTTCTCCTCATAACCGTAAAGATGCTCCTGATAGGCAACGCCGGCCTGCCGCAGCACCCTGATCGCCGCGGTGACCGGCGACTTCACCTTCGCCATTGGACTCCCCTTCCCAGTCGACGGCTCACATGAAAAAATCAACTTGCCAGTGACCGTCATCCACGTTATAGATGTAGGCAAAGTTTAATATCACGTCTTGGGCAGCTGCACAACCTCCGCAACTCCGGTGACTCTTAATGGGTAACGAGACTCTGCAAGCAGTGGCAAAGGTCCTGGTGATGGACGACGACGAGATGGTCCGTTTCGTCGCGGGCGAGACCCTCAAGAGGTATGGCTTCGAGGTCGAGTTCGCCACTGACGGCTCGGAAGCGGTAAAACTTTACCGTGAACACCATCAGGCCGGCACCCCCTTTGTCGCGGTGATCCTCGATCTCAACATCCCCGGTGGCATGGGAGGGGCCGAGACCATGAAGCAGCTGCTGGAGATCGATCCTGCCGCCAAGGGATATGTATCCAGCGGAAGGACCGATGACCCCGTCATGATGGAGTATGAGAGCTTCGGTTTCAGCGGCACCATCGAAAAACCGTATTTCTACCTCAACAAGGAACTGATGGAATCCTTCACCAAATCCCTGCTTGAAAAACGGTGACCATGCCGGCTCTGGAAAATTACCTGGCTCTGGTTGGCCGGGTCGACGAGCTTTGCACCGGCACGTCAACACGCTTCGAGTCGCACATCTCCTGCCGTCCCGGATGCGATGCCTGCTGCCGTCACCTCTCGATCTTCGCGGTCGAGGCCGCGTCGCTCAGAGAGGCCCTCGGCGCTCTTCCCGAATCCGAAGCTGATTTCATCCGGCGAAAGGCCGAAGTTTCGGCCTCCGGTGATCCCTGTCCCCTGCTCCATGACGGCCTCTGTCTCCTCTACCAGGCGCGCCCGGTCATCTGCCGGACCCACGGTCTGCCGCTGCTGATCAGCCGGGACGGCGAGAGGGCGATCGACTTCTGTCCGGAGAACTTCCGGGATCTGTCCAGCATCCCGGGAAGCGCGGTAATCGACCTCGACCGTCTGAACGCGATGCTGACGGCGATCAACGCACTCTTTCTGCAATCGTTCCCCGGCCCCGAGCGGGTCACCATGTCGGAAGTACTGAGAACAACCGAAGTCAAAGGCGTTTAACAGGGATGTACAGGATTAACGGGATGAAAGCCTTCAGTAAGAACCTGGTCTTCGGCTTCGACTTTGATGTTTATCCTGTCCATCCTGTCCATCCCTGTGACCCGCCTTTAGTTTTTTAAGGAGAAATGAGAAGCATGCAGGTAAGCTACGTAACCAAGGGGAGCTGCGCTACCCAGATCAACATCGAAATCGAGGACGGCGTCATTCTTGGAGCCGAGTTCATGAACGGCTGCGCCGGCAACACCCAGGCAGTAGCGGCGCTGGTGCGCGGCATGGAAGTCACTGAAGCGATCAAGCGCCTGAAGGGGATCGCCTGCCAGGGCAACACCTCTTGCCCCGACCAGCTGGCCAGGGCGCTGGAGCAAAGCCAGGCGGCGCAGAATTAGGAGGGAGGGGGTATGGAAGTCTTCGGCGGTTTCATGATGATGGTTTCCATCATCGGCTTCTTCCTGACGGTGATCTGGTTCATACTCCCTTTTGTGATCTTCAACATCAAGGGGAGGGTCGACCGCACCCTTGAGCTGGTAGAGGATATGGAGAAGCGCCTCTCGGCGATCGAGCGGGCCCTGGAAAGACGCGAGCCGTCCGTTAGCCGGCCAGAGGCAACACCTCCCTCGACTCCTCCTTTATGAAATGGGACAGGCAGCGGACCATTTCCGGGTCGAACTGGCTCCCCGCGCACGCCTCCAACTCGGCCAAGGCTCCGGCCCGGCCGCTTCCGCGCTTGTAGGGACGGTCGGAGACGATGGCATCAAAGGCGTCGGCCACCGCAATGATCCGGGCATCGAGGGGGATATCTTCCCCCCGCAGCTTGGCGGGGTAGCCGTTGCCGTCAAACCTTTCATGATGGTGCAGGACACCCGGCAGCACCCACTTCAATTCCTGAATCGGCGAGAGTATCGACACCCCCACCTCCGGATGGAGCCTCATCAGGGGGCCGGCCTCAGGGCCGAGCCTCCCCGGACAATTCACCGCACCCTCCACCCCGATCTTCCCGATGTCGTGCAGCAGCCCCCCAAGACGCACACGCTCCACTTCCCACTCACTTAGCCCCAGGGCGGCGGCGATAATGGCCGATGTCTTCATCACCCGCTCCGAATGCCCCTTCGTCCAGGGTGACTTGGCGTCGATGGCATTGACCAGGCTGGCCACGG
>NZ_JBXKJL010000024.1:0-1201 GCF_056994735.1 Geomonas sp. | reverse complement strand
CGATGAAGGACGTGGTAAGCTGCGATAAGCTCCGGTGAGCCGCAAACAGGCTTCGACCCGGAGATCTCCGAATGGGGTAACCCACCCCGGGTAATTCCGGGGTATCCCCGGCTGAATCCATAGGCCGCGGAAGACAACGCAGGGAAGTGAACCATCTCAGTACCTGCAGGAAAAGAAATCAACCGAGATTCCGTCAGTAGCGGCGAGCGAACGCGGAACAGCCCAAACCACCGTGCTTGCACGGTGGGGTTGTAGGGCCTGCCGGGCCGCAAGGCCGGCGAGTCACAAACCAGCACGCTAGTCGAACAGTCTGGAACGATTGGCCACAGAGGGTGAGAGCCCCGTAGGCGAAAGCGCGCTGGCTCGCTGGGCAGGTTCCTGAGTACCGCGGGACACGGGAAATCCCGCGGGAATCCACGAGGACCATCTCGTAAGGCTAAATACTCCCTGGCGACCGATAGTGAACCAGTACCGTGAGGGAAAGGTGAAAAGAACCCCTGTTAGGGGAGTGAAATAGTACCTGAAACCGTTCATCTACAAGCAGTGGAACCGCCATGGGGCAACCCGGCGGGACCGCGTGCCTTTTGCATAATGAGCCGGCTAGTTACCGTCCGTGGCGAGGCGAAGCGTCGTGCCGAGCCGCAGCGAAAGCGAGTCTGAACAGGGCGTTCAGTCACGGGCCGTACACGCGAAGCGGGATGATCTAGCCTGGGCCAGGATGAAACGCGGGTAACACCGCGTGGAGGTCCGAACCGGTGTTTGTTGAAAAAAGCTCGGATGAGCTCAGGCTAGGGGTGAAAGGCTAATCAAATTCCGTTATAGCTCGTACTCCTCGAAATGCCTTTAGGGGCAGCCTCGGATGAACACCCGCGGTGGTAAAGCGCTGGATGGACTAGGGGCCTTACCAGGTTACTGAATCCAACCAAACTCTGAATGCCGCGGAGTGCTGTCCGGGAGTGAGACGGCGGGGGATAAGCTTCGTCGTCGAAAGGGAAAGAACCCAGAGCGCCAGCTAAGGTCCCCAAATCCGTGCTCAGTGGAAAACGATGTGGAGACGCTCCGACAGCCAGGAGGTTGGCTTAGAAGCAGCCATCCTTTAAAGAAAGCGTAATAGCTCACTGGTCAAGTGGCTCCGCGCGGACAATTCAACGGGGCTCAAGCACGGTACCGAAGCTGCGTCTGCCGTCCGGATGCGTCCGGG
>NZ_JBXKJL010000023.1:0-16986 GCF_056994735.1 Geomonas sp. | reverse complement strand
ATCGGTGGTGAAGGCTTGTCTTGCACTCATCAGGAACGAGCTTCATTTTTTCGGGCTAGATCGCTGAGAAATTCAGTAGCGCGAATAGTAATGTCTTGTCGTTAAAGTTCGAAGATGACATAGGCGGAAGGATACTGCTTTCAGGAAATAACAGCTCCATTGTCCCAGGCACCGCCCCCTTTTTTCCTTTTCTGCTGACCTTTGGCCTTTAAGTTTTCCGACTTGATCGTGGATCGCTTGTTACCTTGGTACAATTGATCCGTTTGAGATCAGCAGGTTCATGGCGACAGCTGACGCGCAGGAGAACCATGGAAAAGGAGCATCAACAATGAAAAGTATGCTCACATCCATCGTAAAGGCCGCAGGCCTGTCACTGTTGGGAGTTTCACTGACTGCCTGCTCAGGTGAGCCGCACAAGAAAAAAGCAAGCAGCGATGCTGTCCCGGTGATGGTAGGGAGGGTCCAGAAGGTTCAGGAGCGAGAGACGGTCTCGGTAAGCGGGACCGTTTCGACGCCGGACTCCCCCGCGAGTGTCTCCTTTCTCGTCTCCGGCAAGGTCGTGTTCGTGGGGCCGCGAGAGGGAGAACATGTAAGAAAGGGGCAGGTCCTTGCCCGGATCGACCCCACCGACTTCACCCTTTCGGTCAAAGGCGCCGCAGCTCAGGCGGCCAACGCGCAAGCGGCTCTGGAAAAAGCAATGCACTCTGCGAGGCCGGAGCTTTTGGAGCAGGCGCGCATCAGCTACGAAAGGGCCGAGGATGAGTATCGTCGCATGAAGATGCTGCATGACTCGAAGAGCCTGGCTCCCAACGACTTCCTGAAGTACAAGGCGGCGTACGAGAGCGCAAAACAGGCGTATGTGGAGGCAAAGGCGGGAGGCCAGAAGGAAGACAAGGCTCTGGCGAAGGCCGCTTACGATCAAGCTACCGCCCACCTTGAGGTTGCCCGGAAAGCACTGTCCGATGCGACATTGTGCGCCCCTGTCAGCGGCTACATCTCAAAAAGGTTGATAGAGCCGGGCAGCACGGCCTCTCCTGGATCCCCTGCCTTTGAAATCATCCAGATCGACCCGGTGGAGGTCAACGTCGGCGTGCCGGAAACGGACGTACACCTTGTGAGGATCGGACAGAAAGCCGACATCACCGTTCCCGCCCTGCCCGGGAACTCATTTCAAGGGACGGTGCGTGTCGTCAACGTCTCCGCAGCCCCTGAGACACGAACCTACATGACCAGGATCGCCGTGCCGAACCCCGAGCACCTGTTGCGGGTCGGGATGGTGGCGGAAGCAAAAATCCGCGGGGACCGGACTGTCTCCATGGTAACCCTCCCAGGAGATGCGGTGATACGTGATCCGCAGGGAGCGACGCAGGTCTACGTCTACTACCCCGACCAGAAGCGCGTCTATACCAAACGTGTGGAAATCGGAGCGACCACCAATAGAGACATCGAGATAAAGAGCGGCCTTGAGGGTAGCGAGCTGATCGTTCTGGCGGGACAGACAAAGCTCAGAAACGGTCTGGTGGTATCGGCAACAGAACAGACGGACCGGAGGTAAATCGGCGACCGCGAGAGGATCAGATTGTATGAATCCGATAAAGTTTTCGCTTCGATATCCCCCCGTCACCCTCATATTGACGGCAATGCTAGTCATAGTCGGCGTTAATGCCTTCCTGAAAATGCAACGGACGGAAGATCCGACCATCACCATCAGAACCGGGCTCGTCGCCGCCATATATCCGGGCGCAACCTCAGAGCAGGTTGAAAAGCAGGTAACGAAAACCCTGGAAAAACACATCTTCAAGTTCCCCGAGGTGCGCAAGGAAAAGACCTATTCTACGAGCCGTCCCGGGCTCGCCATCATCAACGTCGAGCTTGAAGACACCGTCAAGAACGCCGACCTCTTCTGGGCGAAGCTGCGCCACGAGTTGAACGTGGTGAAGAGCACGGAACTACCAGACGGCATCAAGGGGCCGGTGGTCGATTCCGATTTCGGCGACACGGTCGCAATGCTGGTCGCGGTCCACGGCAAACGGTACGGGTACCGAGAACTGCGTGACTTTGCGGACAAGATTCACGATGAAATGCGCACCGTCCGTGATGTGGGGAAACTGGTAACCTACGGAAACCAGGGAGAGGAAATCTGGATCACCGGCAGCCTGGAAAGGGTCTCGCAGTATTTTGCCGATCCGCACCAGGTGGTGAATGCCCTCAGAGAACGAAACGCCATACAGAGCGCGGGACATTTCGAAGCCGACCGATCGAAGATTCCACTCCGGACCACGGGAATTTTCAATACCGAAGACGAGATACGGAACGTGCTCGTCGACGTCTCCAAGGATGGCCACCCTCTCTACATCAAGGACTTCGCCAACGTCGAGCGCAGGTATCAGGACCCGAACTTCACTGTTCGCTATGACGGCGTCCCCTGTCTCCTCCTCTCCGTCGAGATGCAGAAGGGGAAGAATATTGTCGAACTGGGCGAGCAATTGGATAAGGTCTTCCAGCGCCTGAAGGTTGTCCTTCCCCCCGACGTTCAACTGGACCTGGTCGCCAACCAGCCGGAGGTGGTCAAAGAGCGGATTGCCTCGCTGAGCCACGAATTCCTGCTGGCCATTGGGTCGGTCATCCTGGTCACCATCGTGCTCCTTCCGCTGCGCGTCGCTCTCATCGCCGCCCTGGCCATACCGGTTACCTTGTGCGGAACCTTGGCAGCGATGAATGCGATGGGGATAGCCCTGCACCAGGTCTCCATTGCGGGCCTCATCATCGTCCTGGGGATAGTGGTAGACGATGCCATCGTGATCGCCGACAACTACGTCGAGCTCCTGGACCACAAGGTGCCGAAGGTCGAGGCGGCATGGAGGTGTGCCACCGAGGTACTGGTACCGGTCCTCACCGCGACCATAGCGATCATCGCCTCGTTCCTGCCGCTTTTGATCCTGACCGGTTCCGTGGGCGAGTTCATCATGGCGCTCCCCATCACTGTAGCGATCGCGTTGGGGGTCTCCTTCATCGTTGCTACCATGTTGACTCCCCTGCTCTGCAGAACCTTCATCAAGAAGGGTTTGCACGACCACGATGCCGAACCGGTCCTGGGGCACGGCAAGGAGAAGAAGAGCCTGCTGGATCGGCTCCAGGATCAGTACGGGATACTGATCGGCATCTTCATGAACAGGAAGTGGCTGGCATTCACGCTCGGGGTGTGTGCGTTCGCCTTCGGGGTGGCGCTCTTCGCCATCGTGCCACAGCAGTTCTTCCCTTCCGCCGAGCGCAACCAGTTCGTGATCGACGTCTGGATGCCGGAGGGAACACGTATCGAGGCCACCGACCCGGTCATGAAGCGCATCGAGAAGGCCCTGGCGGCGCGGAAGGGGGTGGAGCACTACGCCACCTTCGTCGGGCAGAGCGCCCCGAGATTCTACTACAACGTCAACCCGCAGCAGCCGGACGGGGCCTACGGGCAGTTCATCGTGAATACCGCGTCGGTGAAGGATACCGACCGGCTGGTGAAGGAGCTCCGCCCGGCACTGGCAAAAGTGGCGCCGGAGGCGTTGGTGATCGTGAAGGAACTCCAGCAGGGGGCCCAGATGGAAGCGCCCATCGAAGTGCGGATCTCCGGGGACGACATCGGAGAGCTGAAGCGGCTGGGGGAACAGGCACAGGGGATCCTGGAGAGCGTGTCGAATACACAGTACGTCTTCCGCGACTACTTGAACGATTCCTACATGGTGGACGTGAAGGTCAACGACGAGCTGGCGAACCGTCTCGGCATAACGGAGGCGTCGGTATCGCAAATCCTCTCGGGCGCCTTCGACGGCGCCCCGGTGAGCACGTTCTGGGAAGGGGACCGTCCCGTCACCATCAAGCTGCGACTTGATCCGGCCTCCCGCTCATCCTTCGGGGACATCGGGAATACCTATCTCAGCTCCGAGCTGACCCGCGCCCGGGTACCGCTGCGCGCCGTGGCCAAGCTCGAACCGGAGTGGCAGACCAGCCGGATCGTTCGCAGAAACGGCGTGCGCACCCTGACGATCCGGGCCTTCGCGAAGCCGGGGTTCTACGCTTCGAAAATCCTGGAGCAGGCAATGCCCCAGATCAAGGCCCTGGAGCTCCCGACGGGCTACCGGATCTACTATGGCGGCGAGAAAGACAACCAGGAGGAGACATTCCCACAGATGGTTATCGCCCTTGCCATCAGCCTTGTTGCGATCTTCCTGATCCTGCTGGTGCAATTCAGGACCGTCTCGGAGCCGCTCATAGTGATGGCATCCATTCCGCTCACCCTTTTCGGGGCGATGCTCGGGCTCACCATCACCGGCAACCCCTTCGGTTTCACGGCATTCATGGGGCTGATCAGCCTCTGCGGCATCGTGGTGAGAAACGGGATTATCCTGGTCGACTACTGCAACGAAAAAATCGCGGAGGGGGATACCCTGGAGCAGGCCGCCCGGGAGGCGGGGGCGCGACGGCTGCGGCCGATTTTCCTCACCACGATGGCTGCCGCCGTGGGGGTTACCCCTATGATCCTTTCGGGGTCGAGCCTCTGGAGTCCGCTGGCGAGCGTCATCGCCTTCGGCCTCATCTTCTCGATGTTTTTCACGCTGCTGGTCATTCCCGTTCTCTTCGTGGCCGTAAAGACGCGCTCGATAAAGCCCAAGGCAGTCGCCGCTGTGATCGCGGTAGGTACCCTTCTTTCGGGGGGGCGGGAGGTCTCGGCAGAGCCGGTCAAATATTCCCTGACGCTCTCGCAGGCCGTCGATATGGCACTGAAACAAAACTCCGGAGTAAAAATCGCCCGGTATAAGGTGGGGGAAAACGATCGCAAGATCGTGTCGGCGCGGTCCCAGTATTTCCCGCTTCTTTCCAACAACACCCACTATGTCGCCATTTCGGAGAAACAGAGTATCTCCCTGCCGATCGGAAGCCTGGGCAACGTTGGAGGCACCCCCATCCCCACCAGCGACGTGAAGGTAGCGCAGAGCTCCTCCACTATCCTGGTCAGCGAAACCACCCTTGCGCAGCCGACCACACAGCTTTTCAAAATACATGAAGCCAATGAGATAGCCCGGACAGATCGCGGCATCGCGGAAGCGGAACTGGCAAAGTCGGAAAATGAAACGGCTCTTGCGGTACACCAGCTTTACTACACACTGTTGGTGGCGTACAAGGAGCGGGATGCCGCGCAGGCATCGCTCACCGCGGCGCAGCAGAACTTGGGCGAGGCCGAAGAAGGAGTAAAGGCGGGGAACCTGCTCGATGTGGCGGTGAATGCGGCGAGGGCGAATCTGCTCCAGGGGAGGCAGGCGCTTCTCGCAGCGGAGATCCACATCTCCGATACGACCTCGGAGCTCAACGACCTGTTGGGTTTTCCGAGCGACAGTATTTTGGAGGTGACCGAGGCGGGGCTTCCTGAGCTGCCGGACCTGCCAAAAGAGCTGTCCTACGAAGAGGCGCGAGCCAGAAACGGTGAGCTTCTTGCCGCGCGCGAAACGGTGGAAAGATCGCGCCACGCGGTACGTGCCGCCCGCTACGAGTACATTCCCGACGTGACGCTCTTTGCCCGCCATGGCTATCAGGATGGAGCACCGTTTCTGCCGAGTAACATCGGCTTCTTCGGAGCGGAGCTGACCTGGAACATCTTGGATTGGGGGAAGCGGGGTGGAGAGATTGGCCAGCGGGTCGCTCAACAGTCGCAAGCGGAAGAGAACCTCGCCCGGATAGACAAGCGGATCGGGATCGAGATCGACAAGGTGTATCGGAAACTGCAACGTACCAAGGAGATGGTAGACGTTGCCCGGGAGGCGCTTTCGCTGCAGAGGGAAAATGTCCGGCTCAGCGAAAACCGGCTCAAGGCGGGGACCGTGACGGCAGCCAAACATGCCGAAACGATTGCGGCACTGAAAAAGGCGGAAATGGAGGAGTTGCAAGCTTCGCTGGAATACCGCCTGACCCGAGTTGAGCTCGACCGGATCAGGGGAGCGCTCGCATCGAGCCGGTAGTCATTCCTGCCTCCGGTGATGAGCTTGCGCGCGAAGCGGTCCAGCGGGCAGACGGGTGGGGGGAGGGGTGAAGAAGGTGGTGGAAGCTGATCAGGATAGCCAGGTGGTAAAGGAGCTGCCATGAAGACGAATAAGGCTGACGGAGGAGAAGGATGGGAAAAAGGATCGCTCGGCACCAATGAGCAAAGCCTGGTGGCTCTGGTCAAGGCATCTCCTCTCGGAATTATCGCATTCGATCTCGACGGCAAGATCCTGCTTTGGAACCGCGCTGCCGAGGAGGTTACAGGATGGCGCGAGGAGGAGGTGCTTGGGCTTTCTATAGGGGCTCTTGCCGACGAAAAGTGGGAGGAGTATGAGGTCCTGCGCAGGCGCACCCTCAACCGGGAGGTTTTTCATTCTCTGCCCATGGACGGGACCAGAAAAGACGGTCGAAGGATCATAATCAGCTATTCTTCGGCGCCTGTGTTTGATGGCCAGAACCGCATCGTAGCCACCATGGCGGTCATCTATGACATTTCCGAAAAGATGAAGCTGGAAACGGATCTCAAGGAAAGCCTGGAGAAGGTGAACCGGATCCTGGACGAGACGGTGCACTCTTTGAGTTCCGCCGTCGAGAAGCGGGACCCCTATACTGCGGGGCACCAGCAACGGGTGGCTCAGTTGGCGTGTGCCGTTGCGGAGGAACTTGGGGGGATCGCGCTGGAGCGCTTGAAGGGGATCTGGACGGGTGCAATACTCCACGATATCGGAAAGATCTACGTCCCGGCAGAGATACTGACCAGACCGGGTTATCTGAGTCCGGCGGAATTTGAATTGATAAAGAGCCACCCTGAAGTGGGTTATGAAATCGTGAAGGACATCGAATTCCAGTGGCCCGTCCCCCTCATCGTTCGGCAGCACCATGAGCGTCTGGACGGAAGCGGCTACCCTGCGGGGCTCAAGGGTGAGGAAATCCTTTTCGAAGCGCAGATTTTGGCGGTTGCCGACGTCGTCGAAGCCATGTCATCGCACCGCCCGTATCGCCCCGGCAAGGGAGTGGAATCCGCTCTTGATGAAGTAAGAAAAGCTTCCGGGACTGCCTATGATTCATCGGTTGTCGATGCCTGTCTAAAGCTCTTCAGAAATGGATTTCACTTTTCAGAACTGCCTCCCGCAACCCCATATTGGAAGCCGCCTACTGCTTTTGAGACGCGACGAGGGTGAAAGATGGCACATCGGAGAGAGTTTTCCCTGCTCCTGTTGATGATTACCACGGCAATCGGTATTGCCGGATTGGTATTTCTATCTCTCTATCACGCGGTTTTCCAGCCGCAGACGAGGTACGAGAGCGGCGTTTCCGAACCCGGCATAGCTGCATTCCTGGCCGGTGGCACGGCGATCATTGTTACCCTCCTGGCCATGGTGCTCATGTGGTGGCGAATTCGGTCCTTGCTTCGTCAGCCAAAGGATGAAGAACTAAGATACCGGATCATGGTGCAAAGCTCGACCGACGGCATAGTCCTGATGACTGACGTGATTGAGGAATGCAACCCGCAGGCGTGCATTCTTTGGGGGCGCGAGCCTGAGGAGATGGTCGGCCGTACGCTGGCCGAAATCGCTCCCCCCCGCCAGCCGGACGGCCGGGATTCGGCTGATGTTGCCGCCCAGCATATGGCAGCGGCCGTCGCGGGTACCCCGCAGTTTTTCACCTGGCATGTACGAAATAACGGGGTGCCGGTGGATGCGGACGTGTCTCTGAAGGCTATCCAGGTGGGAGAGAGAAACCTCCTCCTTCTCGTCGCCCGCGACGTGACCGAGCAACGGCAGGTGGAGGAGAAGCTGCGGGAACGGAACGACTTCATAGAGACCATCTTGGACAACATGCCGATCGGGCTGAGCGTCCTTACCTTCGACGACCGTACAATCCGCTACATGAATCGTAAGGCGGAGGAGATCGTCGGTTGGCCGCTCCAAATTTTGAACGATCACGAGCAGTTTTGGCGCTCCGCCATTCCCGACCCCGATTATCGTGCGGAAGTCGTCGGGAAGCTCGATCGAGACCTGGATCTGGGCAACCCCTCTCAGATGGTCTGGGAAGTCAGGCTCACAAAACGCTCGGGGGAATCGGCGGTCAATCTCTGGACGAGCATCCCGATGTTCGAGAGGAACCTTGTGATCATAACTGCTCAGGACTTCACCGAGCAGAGGCGGGCCGAAGATGCGCTGCGCCAAAGCGAAATGGACCGTGTCCAGCTACAGACGGAATTGAACTTAGCTGCGGAAGTGCAGCGAAAGCTCCTCCCCGGCGATCCGCCAAGGATTCCCGGTCTACAGATTGCAGGCGTTTGTCTGCCAGCACGCCAAGCGGGGGGAGATTTCTACGACTGGCAGGAGACGGCGCCAGGTACGGTAACCCTCACATTTGGCGACGTTATGGGAAAGGGGATGGCGGCAGCTATGCTAATGGCGACGGTCCGAGCCGCCCTGCGCGCCGTGACGAGGGACAATGGTCCGTCGGCCGCCCTAAAGCTGGCGGAACAGGGCCTCTGGCACGACCTAGAGGGTGCAGAGAGGTTCGTCACGCTTTTCCTGGCCCAACTCGACGTGGCCTCAGGGCGCATGACTTACGTGGATTGCGGCCACGGTTATGTCTTCCTGCGGCGGCGCGATGGTTCAGTCCATGAGCTCTTGCCGCGCGGCCTACCTTTCGGAATATCGGCTGAGGAAACCTACCATGAGGGGTCCTGCGTGATAAAGGAAGGGGATGCACTGATTGTGTACAGCGACGGACTTCTCGAAGCCGGGACGGGCCTGAATATTGACCATGGTCTGCTATCGGAGCGCGTGGCTGAGGCGACTGATGCCCGGAAGATGGTGGAACTGATAGCGGCGCTGGTGGATCCTTCCGCTTCGCTCCCCGATGACACGACCATTCTGGTGATGCGGAGAGTTGAGAATCGCAGAGAAAGGAGTAATAGCGATGAAAGGTGAAAAAGAAGCTGAAAAGGTGAAGGGAAACGGAGCAAAAGCAGGCGAAAAGCTGAAGGCCAAGGAGTATGACAAGGAACTGGCCAAGCTGGAGCTGGCCTGAGAGCTGGCCTGAGGGTCAGGTCGAAAGCGCCGGCGGGAGGCGAGGGCTTTCCCTTTCTTCAGCATGTGCTGGATGCGCTCCGCGGTCTTCTTCTGGCCGCAGAAGCGCGACTTGGTTGATTTGGTTGACTTGCTGCAGTAAATCAATGAAGACAACAACGTCCTCCTCGGCTCCCGTTACACGCAGGAATGTCCCAGAGATCAACGTTTGAGCACATGCATGTCTCATTTTTTGAAACTAGATTAGCCGTCCGCTGCTGGCTTGGTGGGGAAAACCAGCGTCCCGTCTGCAAGCCCGGCGCTGACAGGTACCCATCCCTCGGACTCTCCAAGAGTAACTCAAGGAACTCAAAGACGTCCCCTCCCCCCGTCCCTACCGATGGAGCGGCATTGGCTCATGTCGATTTGTATCCACTCGGACTTAGCCGGCGGAGGGGAGCCTATCTCGTCTGCTACACTTCGTTTGAAAAGATACGACTTCAAGAATATTTTTCAAAAAGAGCTTTAGCTGTAAGGTGTCCTTCCACATGATCTAACATCGCAGCAAAGTCTACAGCAGTTCCAGAGCGCATGTGCATGTAACGACTTAGAGTCTCATATACAGTCACTAACGAAGGAATTCCGCTGCTCATTCTATTATCAAGTGAACAGTTATATCTTCTGCAAAGCTCATCTCCTCGAATTCTTTCATCATTTGCTGCATTGATTGAGGTCTTAATATAATGCTCACAGAAGGTTCTTAGATGATAAAATGCAGCAAAAATGTCGTTTTCGTTTGCAGCGCTGATCGCGTCTGCAACAATCTTTCTTAATTTTTTTGGTATACAAGAGGGGACATCGACTGACAACCGTTCAGTTCTGCCACACAGGGTAATAGTTAATCCCACTCTCTTGACAAGAAAGGTAATCACTGTTTCTTTACACTTTACGCACTGGTAATACAATGTGAAAACCTGTTCAGTCACCTCCCCAATCCTGGGATAAAAATCAAGAAACCCGTCACACCATATTGAGCCGATACTCAAAAACGTTGTGGGATCATCACAATTGGAACAATGTGTGGTAATTGGAGGCAAAGGAAAGGAGATCGGGCTCTCCTCCTGTGGCGTGCCCAGAGGATTGTCACCGATCCCACAGAAGAACCTTGCCCTCATGTACTTATCTTGCGTAAGGTTTGGCGTCACAGGCACCCATGGCCGACTACAGAATTCCATTTTGTACTGATCTAAATCGTATTTCTCATACAGCTTTCGCAAATGCTCGTCTATTCTCTCCAGTGCAACTCTTTTCTTCTGATAGAGGCCCAACTTCGCCAGGGCCTCTTCGAGTGCCATAGAAATCTCCTCCTGCATGATGAGTTCAACTTCAGGAGACTCCTTCCTGCCGCTGTAGGAGCCAAGCAAACCAACATCTCTTGCCATTTATCTCTTCCTTTTCCAAGGTAATAACTTAGCAGCGGGTCACCCTCAGGCTTTATCGAAACCTGATCATCCTGCCAACGTTTTCAACATCACATTTAATCGTCTCGCGGTTCCATCGCCAAGCAACTACGAATCCGTTTTTCGATTCTGTGCATTGACTCGAAGTCGTCGGTACAGATAGTGTTCGATAACCTAATGAACAGCCGGCTTGCTTCCGAGAGCCGTTCTTTATTCGGGATCAGGTTTAAAAAGAGATACAGGTAGTAGAGCTTTAGATGCGGGAAGCTTGACAGTCTGCCAGAAAATTCTCGGTATTTCTCCGACGCGGCAAAATTGAGCTGGGTTTGAGCCAGGGTTCCGTAGCAATTTGCGAATTGTATGAAACAGCGCCTGATATCCTTTATCAGATCGAAATATTCCTGAATTGGTTTCGATGTTGCGCCCAGGCCGTAGCCTAAAATTCCGGAAATAGCAGAAATAAAAATCTGCTCAGACGTTATCACAGCCAATTCTCCAGATATTGCACAGCCACAGTGACGGTCATTGATCTTAAAGGTATAGCCTCTCTAAATTGCATGCTATACCTACATTAGGTACCATTTTCGGCGTCCGCAGGTCCTTCTCAGTGTAGAAGGCAAACACTCAAAGACCGCTGTCCGGCGTTAGCGAAGGGCCCAAGGTCAGGTCTGGCCGTCGAGGGGCTTAACCCTTTTCGGCCGTTGATACGTTGTCCAGACAAACCAAGGAGGTGTAATTGCTCCCTATTGGGAGGCTCATCACCTCGGTTAGCCTATGGGAGGTACATTCGATATACGCGGTGTTCGCTATCGCCGCTGATGAGGCCGGCGCGAAGCATCGCGAGAAGATACCCGAGGCGGGTGTGCCCTTCCACCAGCTGATAGGGGGCATTCACATCAGCATAATCGGGGATTTCATTTAGGGTAGAAACATCGAGAACGATTGGGGCCGTGCGCCAAGTTCCCTTTTCACGCCAGTACGTTTTGTCTATGTCTCTGCAACAGAAATCGTCAAAGGGATTGGCTAGTTGCCGCCCTTTGACCCACGGTGCGAATCGGGAAACAACATTTAGATTTGCCAGGCAGTTGGCGGACATCAAAACCTCCTCGAACCGAATAGATCCGTAGTCCAGCCAACCGTAATTCGTCAGAGAATTTCCGTCGTAGTAAAGATGATACAACCACTGGTCAATGACCTCGAACGGAATTTTGAACCTTGACGATAACCTTAGGTAGTGCTGGTGTGGAGTTTCATCGCTATCACTGTGGGTATCGAAATCCCGCAGGGGTTCGAGCGCCTTCCAACTAGGGCTTGTTCGCTCCCATACGCCATCGTCAAGGATAAGTTGCCTGTACTCTGTAGAGTCCATGGGCCTCCTAAAGAGATACCTTATTATTTCCAGTTCCATGTGTCTGTTAGGGGTGGGAGAAGCAAAGTTCAAACTTCTTGTTCAACAGACCATGTTTCGTTTGTCATGGCTATGGCAGCGTCACAGATCTTGTTTTCAAACGAGGCGGCGCGGCTTCCGCCGTTTTCTTCCACTTCCCCCAATACCAGTTAACGACAACCCAGTCGATGAAAAAAGTCACGATGACCATGAGGCATGGGGAGACCCTTTGGGGTCAAGTTCGACTTTTAGACATTTGACTGAAGAAGTTGAAAGAGGGCTCAAAAATCCTGCGACAGGCACTATTTTATGTGCAGAACGTTGCAAGGGGGACTGGCACCTGCGGAGCCAGTCCCCGTAGAAGAAAAAAGCCGCAACCTCAATGGTTGCGGCCTTCGCTCAGGTGTCATCTGTAAGCTAAAACGGGATCTCGTCGTCGGGGTTGAAGACGGGCTCTTCGTAGGTGCTCCCCTGGTTTTGGTTTTGGTCCTGCTGGTAACCACGGCCGCCGCCACTTTGACGCTGGCCGCCTCCGCCGCCTTCGCCTTTGCCGGAAAGCATCTGCATTCTCTCGCCTACGATCTCGGTGGTGTACCGGTCTTTCCCGTCTTTGTCCTGCCACTTCCTCGTCTGCAGACGTCCCTCGATATACACGGTCTTCCCTTTGGAGAGGTATTCACCGGCTATCTCGGCAAGACGCGACCACAGGGTGATGTTGTGCCATTCGGTCTTCTCTTCCCAGTTCCCGTCCTTACCCTTGATCCGGTCGGAGGTGGCCAGGGAGAAGGAGGCGACGGCGGTGCCGCTGGCGGTGTAACGCAGCTCCGGGTCCTTGCCCAGATTTCCTATTAACATCACCTTGTTGAGACTTGCCATATGTTGCTCTCCTTTTTTTTAAAACGCTTCTATGAATTTGGTCGAAACCAGAAAGGTCGTGTTCGGGCGCACCGAATCTACATCAAATTTGCGTTGTGCGCAAAAGATATTTTGGGCTGTCGTCTGGGGGCAAAGCGCCTAGTAATTACTTAGGGTTCTTCGGGTCGGACAGAAGCAAATCCCCCCTGACCCCCCTTTGTCAAGGGGGGGACGCTGGGCGGCCGTTTTTGCTAAAGAGGAGGGATGCACGGGGCGGCGGCCTTTGCTAAAGAGGCGGGAGGCTTGGGCCTGCCAACAACTAATTCTGACCCGGAGCCAGCAGGGTGGGGGAAGGTGATGAAGGGGAGGGGGCTGCAAGGCGAGCCTCCTGACGGCCATTCCACTTTACAAAAAAATTCGATCTCCCTATAGTCGTTAGTGTTGTGCCATGGGTGGCATTGTGGCCATGATGTCATCATTTTCGCCGATGGCGGCTGCCCTCACCCCTGCCCCTCTCCCGGGGGGCGAGGGGATAACAAGACCAACACTTTTCAAGGAAAGCCTTCGAGTGTCATCTCGTAAAAAGCTCCGCGTACTTTTCGGCGTTCTCCCTGCTTTACTCCTGCTCCTCTCCGCCGTCGGCCCGGCTCAGGCCTGGCCCGGTGCGGCCTGGGCGGGGTCGGAGAAGTCTATCGTCATCGGCGGGGACAAGAACTTCCCTCCCTACGAGTTCCTGGACAGAAACGGCCGGCCTACGGGCTTCAACGTCGAGCTCTCACGCGCCATTGCGGATGTGATGGGCATGCAGGTGGAATTCCGCCTCGGCAACTGGGACGATGCGCGCAAGGGCCTGGAGGACGGGAGCGTCGACATCCTGCAGGGGATCACCTACTCCGAGGCGCGCAGCACTTCGCTCGATTTCTCCCCCCCGCACAACATCGTCCACACCTCGATCTTCGCCCGCCAGGGGGCCCAGCCGATCCAGAACCTCGAGGCGCTGCGCGGTAAGGAGGTGATCGTGCAGAAGGGGGGGAGCATGCACGACTATCTGCTGACCCACGATTTCGGCGCGAAGCTGATCCTGGTAGACACCCACGCCGCCGCGCTGCGCCTCCTCGCTTCGGGAAAGCACGACTACGCCCTGGTCGGGAACCTTCCCGGCCTCTATCTCGGCCGTGAGCTCGGACTCTCCAATATCGTCCCGGTCGGCCGCCCCTTCGCCGGCGGCTTTTACGGTTACGCGGTGAAAAAAGGGAACCAGGAGGTCCTCTCCCGTTTCAGCGAGGGGCTCGCCATCCTGAAGAACACCGGGCGTTACCAGAAGATCTACGACAAATGGCTGGGCGTGCTGGAACCCCAGCAGGTCCCCTTCGAGAGGATCGTGAAGTCCGCTGCCATGGTGGTCGTGCCGCTCCTCCTCGTCCTGGGGGCGACGGTGGCCTGGTCACGCACGCTGCAAAAGAGGGTGGCGGAGCGGACGGCGGAACTGCAGCAGCACCAGCAGCAGCTGATCCAGGCGGACAAGATGGCCTCGCTCGGGATCCTGGTTTCGGGGGTAGCCCACGAGATCAATAACCCCACGGGACTCATCCTGCTGAACATCCCGGTGCTGAGGAAGGCGTACAAGGTCGCCGAGGAGAATCTAGAGGAGCGCTTCGAGGAGAGTGGTGACTTCATGATCGGCGGGCTCAGGTATTCCCTGCTGCGCGAGGAGGCGCCGCGCATGTTCGACGAGATGCAGGACGGCGCCCGGCGCATCAAGAGGATCGTCGACGACCTGAAGGACTTCGCCCGCAAGGACGACTCGGACCTGAACGAATCGGTGGACCTGAACGCGGTGGTCCACGCCTCGGTCCGCCTGGTCGAAAACTCCATCAAGAAGGCGACCCACCGCTTCGAGGTAAGCTGCGCGGAAGGGCTCCCCCCTTGCCGCGGGAACATCCAGCGCATCGAGCAGGTCGTGGTCAACCTGATCCTGAACGCCTGCCAGGCGCTCCCCTCCCCGGAGAAGGGCATTCGCGTCTCGACGGCGTTCGATGCCGCCCGGAACGAGCTCGTCTTCTCGGTGCGGGACGAGGGGGTGGGGATACCGAAGGAGCACCTCTCGCACCTGACCGATCCCTTCTTCACCACCAAGAGGGACACCGGCGGGACCGGCCTCGGCCTGTCGGTCTCCGCAGGGATCGTGAAGGACCACCAGGGGCGGCTGGATTTCACCTCCGAGCCCGGCCTCGGCACCACGGTAACCATCGCATTACCGGTACTGGAAGGAGATGCACGCTCATGATCGAATCGCTCTACCCATCTTTCAGCATCCTGCTGGTCGACGACGAGGAGGCGTGGCTGAGGAGCCTCAGCATGACCCTCGGCCTGTCGGGCGGGATCAGCAACATCGTGCGCTGCAGCGACAGCCGCGAGGTCATGGGCATCCTTGCCAGCCAGGAGATCGGCCTGGTCCTGCTGGACCTGAACATGCCCCACGTCTCGGGGGAGGAGCTGCTAAGCGCCATAGTGGAAGAGCATCCGGAGATCCCGGTCATCATCATCTCGGGACTCAACCAGGTGGAGACCGCGGTCGGCTGCATGAAGCGGGGGGGCTTCGACTTCTTCGTGAAGACGGTGGAGGACGAGCGGCTGGTGCAGGGGGTGCAGCGCGCCATCAGGATGATCGAGCTGCAGCGTGAAAACAGGCAGATGCAGTCGCGCATCCTGAGCGACAAGCTCGATCACCCGGAGGCCTTTTCGGATATCGTCACCGGCGACCCGGCCATGCGCTCCATCTTCCGCTACATCGAGGCCGTATCCAGGAGCAGCCAGCCGGTGCTGATCACCGGCGAGAGCGGGGTCGGCAAGGAGCTGGTGGCGCGGAGCATCCATCGCCTGAGCCGGAGCCGCAACAAGATGGTTTCGGTCAACGTGGCGGGGCTGGACGACAACGTCTTCAGCGACACGCTCTTCGGCCACACCAGGGGCGCTTTCACCGGCGCCGAGTTCGCCCGGAAGGGGATGATCGACCATGCCGCCGACGGTA
This sequence comes from Geomonas sp., assembly GCF_056994735.1. Classification (NCBI taxonomy): domain Bacteria; kingdom Pseudomonadati; phylum Thermodesulfobacteriota; class Desulfuromonadia; order Geobacterales; family Geobacteraceae; genus Geomonas; species Geomonas sp. Next base: position 1,206 of record NZ_JBXKJL010000023.1, on the reverse strand, counting down.
CGCTTTTCCTGGACGAGATAGGCGATCTCAGCATCCCGTCGCAGGTCAAGCTCCTCCGCCTGCTCCAGGAGGGGGAATACTTTCCGCTGGGGAGCGACCTGCCGAAGCGGATGAACGCCCGGGTGGTGGTGGCGACCCACCACGACCTCGCCGACAGGCAGGTGAGCGGGCAGTTCCGCAAGGACCTCTATTACCGGCTCTGCGCCCACCACGTGCAAATTCCCCCCCTGCGGAAGCGGCCGGGGGACATCATGCCCCTGCTCGATCACTTCCTGGAGGAGGCGGCGAGCGAAATGGGGAAGAAGAAACCGACGGTCCCGAAGGAGCTCCCGATCCTGCTGGCGAACTACCCCTTCCCCGGGAACGTGCGCGAGCTGAGGTCGATGGTCTATGACGCCATGAGCGTCCACGAAAGCCGCATGCTTTCCATGGACAGCTTCAAGCGCGCCATGGACAAGCAGGGGTTCAATGCCGTCGACCGCGGCGCCGTGAGGGAGCCCGACAGCATCTTCGTCCCGTCGGAGCCTCTTCCGGCTGCGCGGGACATCGTCGATCTGCTGGTAGCGGAGGCCATGAAGCGTGCCGCTGGGAACCAGTCGATCGCGGCGCGGCTGATCGGGGTTTCGCAACCGGCTCTCAGCAAGAGGCTGAAAAAGGTGGGGTGAGGGGGGTGGGCAAGCTTTGGAATGGTTCGCGCCAGGGATGGCGCTCCTACGACGGCATGGTTTCCTGCAAAGGCAAATCCCCCCTGTCCCCCCTTTGTCAAAGGGGGGGACGCTTGGCCACCTACAACGAACCGCAATCCCCTATAACGACACCTGCACGTATAACTTCCTGAAAACGGCAGATAACCTGCTGAAATGACAACACTCGTTTCGGAGGCTGCCGCTCTGGCTGTCTGGAGGTTATACCCCTTTGGCCCCCTCCCACCGCCTCGTTTTTACTCCTTTCAATTGCTATTCTGCCAACTTGTGCCTATCGACTCTCCTTGGCACTCTGCTTGCTGACTCAGACATGGCTTTATCTGGGGATTTAGCTGACGACCGGCAGGAGGACTTCGGCTCGGCGGGGGCGTGCACTCATCATAGAAGAGGGAGAATCATCGATGAAAAAGAACAAACTGACGCTCTGCATCATGGCAGCCATGGTGCTGGGGATCCTGGTCGGCTATGCCTGCAACGTCTCCGCGCCCAACCCCGCCGCAGC
>NZ_JBXKJL010000022.1:0-1360 GCF_056994735.1 Geomonas sp. | reverse complement strand
CCCGTAGAGGATTTCTCAAATTAGCCGGCGTGCTGAGCGCCGCCTACTGGCTCGGGCCAAAGCTGATGATTGGCGGCAAGGCGTATGCCCAGATTCCGGGTGGGACGCTCGCCCCAAAGGACGTGCCGAAGTACGTTACGCCGCTGCTGATACCCCCTGTGATGCCGAAGGCGCCTAGTGCATAATCAAGCAGCTTTTTGGGTAATTGTGAGACGCGGCGTCGGCGGACAGCCAGAGTAAGCACAGACGCGGCTTTGCAATTCGGTGGCGGTCAAGACCTGCTCGGGTTCCAGCACGGCCCGTTTTCCATGCACCCACTTGGGGTCCATGGGATTGAGCCAGGGACTTCGGCTGGGTAACCGACAGGCGAGGATGCGGACGCCCTGCCGGGTCTGCTTCACGGTCCGGTTGTGGACGCGCAGCCATGCCCGCACTGCCTGACTCGTATGCCAGGAAGCATTATCCCAGATCAGCAGTAGGGTCTGCTGGCCCAGGACGGCCAACTGATCGCTGCACCAGGCCAGACAGTGGAGGGTGATCTCACTGACGGGCTGGCCAGTCGCAAAGCGCAGCCAGACCTGCTCGGGGATAGTCGGGGTCGAGCGGACCAACAGGCCGTAACAGGCCAGCGCGTTGGGATCGGGATCGGCCTTCGCGACGGCCTTTTGTACCAACCGCAGTGCGCTGCCGATCGGTGCCCAGCTATGCAAGTCGGGCTGCGCCAGGCGACTCCACCAGACCTCATCGGCAAACCCGAGCGCCCACCCAGGACCGGTCGCGGCTAAGCGGATGAGTCGGTCGCGCTGTTTTTTTTCCGGACGTACGCCGGGTCGGGGCTGGTGATCCAGTGCTTGGCCCGCTTCCAGCCGACCTGCAGTTGCCGGAGCGCCCACCGGCTCGCTTCCCCGCTCCCCAAGCGTGGGGTGATGCCTTGCGCATAGGCCACCTGCGCCACCAGCGGCAGCGTCCAGACGCTGGTCGGATGGCCAAACTGCCGGGGACGGTGATGGAGCAGGTCCCGTAACTGCTCCCGGCGGGCCGCGTCGAAGACCGCCTGGGGCATCCGGTGGGGCGCCTTGGATGGGGGCTGGAGCACCGCCAGCCGGTGGCAGTGAAAGGCAGAAATGACATTGCGGACGGTCTGGTCACCACAGCTTAATTGCTCGGCAAGTTCGCGGGCATGGCCGCCCCGCTGACTGGCCAGGCGGATTTGGCAGCGGCGCACCGTAAAACGGTGCGGCGACCGTAGCCCCGCTCTCAGCGCCTGCGCTTCCTCGGGTGTAAGGGAACGAAGAGTGATCGGTTTACGCATGCATTGCAGGATCCCATAGTTCACATCATCCTGCTTGTGACTGCACTA
>NZ_JBXKJL010000021.1:0-10269 GCF_056994735.1 Geomonas sp. | reverse complement strand
CTGCAGCCGGGCCTGCCTGAGCGCCTCCTCGCGCACCTGCCCCAGCACGAGGTGGTTGGCGAGGATCATCCCGAGTGCCACCGTGATGGCGCTGATCAGCATGAGGCCGGGGATTTTGCTCTTGATGGTGCTCAATAGCTCTCTCGTCCTTTGGCAGCCGCTGCCGGTCGGTGGTTCCTTCACGATTCTCCTGGCCAGAAAACTCCTCGCCTCCGGGCCAAGCACCCCCTCGCCCTCCGGGAGAGCAGGGGTGAGGGACGCTGCCGGTGCGATACCTGTCCGACAGCAGCAAATCCCCCCTGTCCCCCCTTTGACAAGGGGGGGACGTTAGGGCCAAGGCAGCGGCGAAGCTTGCTCCCCTCGCCCTCCGGGAGGGGCGGGGGTGAGGGCTGGCGGAAATCCAAGAATGGATCCCCGATAGAAGCACTCGGGGATGACGCTGGGGAGGCTTGGGAGACGCTGGATGTGGGGGAGGTTAATCCCTTTTTAGTTGCCCCGCCCCCCCAAAAGGGTGTATCCATGCTGTCCCGCTAAAACCACATCAGTACAAACCGAAGGAGAAGAAGATGGGCATCCTTGCCAACACAGTGAGCGTCTGCCATTTCAAGGTCCAGGGAGAACTCCCCAAGGAAGACCTCCACGAGTGGACGTTGAAGCAACTTGCAGCAAATAGGTTCAACCCGATCGACCAGGGAAACGAGGAGTTATCGGTCGGCTGGGTACATTTGGACGACCCGAAATCATCCGAGTTCGACTCCCCAGCGGCCTGCTGGCGCGACCACTTCCTCATGTTCACCCTGCGGCGTGACAAGAGGTCGGTCCCTTCCGCCATTCTGAAGGCGCACCTCGAAAAGGCACAGGACGAGTTCCTGGCGGAGAATCCCGGCTTCACCAAGGTGCCGAAGCAGAAGAAGGAGGACTTGAAGGAAGCGGTCCGGGCCATGCTCCTCTCCCAGACGCTCCCTACCCCCGCCACCTATGACGCGGTCTGGGACACCCATACCGGCCTCCTGACCTTCAGCTCGCTTTCGCCTAAGGTAATCGAGCTCTTCGAAGACCACTTCAAGAAGACCTTCGAGGGCCTTCGGGTCTCGGCCTTCCACCCCTATGCACGCGCCGAAAACGTGCTGGTGGACGAGGGGCACAAGGAGCTTCTGCGGAAGGCCAACAAGGCGACCAGCGACAACTACCTGGACCTGATCAAGGAAAACCAGTGGCTGGGGACGGACTTCATGCTCTGGCTCATGTACCAGACCATGAACGAGGCCTCCCAGTACAGCATCAACCAGCAGGGCATCCTCCTGGAGAAAGAGCCTTTCGTGGCCTACCTGGACGACCGCGTGGTGCTGCTCGGTGCCGGCGAGAACGGAGCCCAGAAGATCACCGTGGCCGGCCCTCAGGATCATTTCAACGAGGTCCGGACGGCCCTTTTGAACAAGAAGGAGATCACCGAGGCGACCCTGCACCTGGAGACCAGCGAGGACGAGCACTGGAAGATGACCCTCAAGGGGGAGCTATTCCATTTCGCCTCCTTCAAGTCTCCTTCCGTCAAGATGGAGAAGGACAACACCACCGACGAGGCCATGGAGCGCGAAGCCGTTTTCTTCGAGAGGATGGTGCTCCTCGAAAAAGGGACCCAGCTCTTCGATTCACTCTTCGCCACCTTCCTCCAGTTGAGACTGGGGAGCGAATGGCCTGAGCAGGAGTCGATGATCCAGCGCTGGCTCAACGTCTGCAGCTATTGCGGCAAGGAAGCAGCATAGAATTCCGCCATCGCTGCCGAAGTTACCGAAACGGCCCCTCTTTCCCATGAGAGGGGCCGTTTCCATTTTGTGCAAGATGAAGGGTATCGGTTTGAGTAGTCCCGAAGAGGCGGTAAATATGCAGGCCGAACCGGAAACCGCCATGCTTCAGCTGAATCCGGAGGAACTGGACGATCTCTACGAGGTGCTGGAAGAGGCGCTGGAACTGACCCTGTAACCCCGGCTCCCTAGCCGGCTTCGCTGATACTCGATGATAATGGGAAGGTCGGCATCTGCCCACTCGACTTCCAGCATGCGCTCGGGAGCAAGCCAAGAGATCGCAGAGTGCTCGTACAGGGTGATTTCGCCGGAGACGATAGTGCAGAGGTAGGGATAGAGAGTCACGGTGAAGGCCGGGTAGTCGTGGGTGGCCGGGGTGAGGGCCTTGCCGACCTCTATCTGCACCCCCATCTCCTCGACCAGTTCGCGTTTGAGGCATTCCTCCCGCCCCTCCCCCGGCTCGATTTTCCCTCCGGGAAACTCCCACCTGAGAGGGAGGTTCATCGACGCGCTCCGTCTCGCCGAGAGGACCAACCCGTCACGCTCGATGATCGCGCAGGCAACGTGGATATGTCTTCTGGTATCTGTCGTCATGGCGGCAATTCTCCTCCCACACGACCCTAAGGAAAACGGAGTTGAAGGTCAAGGGAAGATTTGTGCTGAACCTCCCCACCCAATCCCCAATCCCCGTCAAGTCAATGTCTTGTGGAAGCGGAGGACTGCGCCCGATAGAATGGTGACGCCGATGATGAGGAGGGCCAGGAACTGCGGCCAGAGGATGTCGATGCCGACACCCTTCTGGAAGATGGCGCGCACGATGACCAGGAAGAAGCGCATGGGGTTCGCCAAGGTGATCCACTGAATTACGGTCGGCATGCTCTCGATGGGGAAGGCGAAGCCGGAGAGGAGCATGGCGGGGAAGATCACGAAGAAGGCGCTCATCATGGCCTGCTGCTGGGTCCGGCTGACAGTGGAGATGAGCAGCCCGATCCCCAGAGAGCTCATGAGGAAAAGCGCGGTAGCTCCGAACATGAGGAGGACACTCCCCCGCAGCGGCACCTCGAACCAGAAGACGGCGACCAGCGAGATGATGGCCACGTTGATGAAGCCGATCAGGATGAAGGGGACGGTCTTGCCCAGGATGAACTCCCCCTTCCCTATCGGCGTTACGATCACCTGCTCGATGGTTCCGATCTCCTTCTCCCGCACCACCGCCATGCTGGAGAGGAGCATGGTGATGATGAAGACGATGTTGGTGATCACCGCCGGAACGAAGAAGTTGCGGCTCTCGAGGTTCTCGTTGTACCAGGCCCGGCTGGCGAGATCGACTCCGGCGACCGGGACCTGTGCTCCGGCCGTCCTGGAGGCCGAGTCGAGTTGCAGTTTGGCGCTGTAGCTCCCGATGATCCTGGCGGCGTAGTTCAAGGCGATGCCGGCCGTGTTGGAGTCGGTGCCGTCCAGGATCAACTGGACTGCGGCACCGCGCCCGCTGGCAACCTGCTCCCCGAAGCCGTGATTCATCCTGATCAGGGCCTTGACGTCTCCCCGGTCGATCACCTCCCGCGCCCTGGCCTCGTCGAAGACCCTTTCGCGCAGGTTGAAGTACCCCGATCGCACGAAGCGATCGGCAACCTCCCTGCTTTGGCTGGTGTTGTCAAGATCGTAGATGGCCATGGCCACATCGCGCACGTCGGTGTTGACCGCGTAGCCGAAGATGATGGTCTGCACCACGGGTATCACGAAGATCACGAAGCGCATGCGCGGGTCCCGCAGCACCTGGATAAATTCCTTCCTCAGCATGGCTCTCAGACGTTCAAGCACTGAATATCTCCATTGAATAATTTTTCCGCCGCGGCGATGCCCGTCCCCTCAGCAATGGGATCACCACGCCTCCCCTCACGAATGGGGAACCCACGCCCTCCCTCATCGAAGGGGCCACTTCGTCCCCCTCTCCCCTCCCGGAGGGCGAGGGGAGACGTCTCTCACTCGATCTTCTTCCGGAACTTCCGGTGCGATAAAGCCAGTATCAGTGCGGCAAAGATGGCGAGGAAGACGGCCTCCCCGGACAGTATCTTCAGCCCCAATCCCTTCAAGTAGATCCCTCGCAGCAGCACCACGAAGTATCGCGCGGTGATGATGTGGGTGAAGAGCTGGATCGGGTACGGCATGTTGGCGATGGGAAAGACGAAGCCCGAGAGAAGAAAGGCCGGGAGCATGGTGGCGACCAGGGCGATCTGGCTGGCCAGAAACTGGCTCTTGGTGATGATGCTGATCAGCATGCCCAGCGCCAGCGCCCCCACCAGAAAGATCGACGAGGAGGCGAAGATCAGCCAGAGCTGTCCGCGTAGCGGGATGTGGAAGACGAACTCGCCGACCAGCACGGCCAGCACCAGGTCAAAGGTCCCGATGATGAAATAAGGGATGAGCTTGCCGAGTATGAGCTCCCCCCCCGTCACCGGTGTCGCTATCAACTGCTCCATGGTCCCCCCCTCCCATTCGCGTGCGAAAGTGAGCGAGGTGAGAAGAGCTGCGATGACCATCATGATGATGCCGATCAGCCCGGGGAAGATGTAATTGCGCGACTCCATGTCGGTGTTGAACCAGACCCGGGGCTCGACCCGCAGCCCTCCGGAGGGAGGGGGGAGCCCCTTTCTGTGCAAAAGGTCGACGGTGATCTTCTCGCTGTAACTGCGGGTGACCGCCTCGGCGTAACCGAGCGCGAAGGAGGCGACGTTGGAATCGCTGCCGTCAAGGATGGCCTGGACGGAGACGCCGCGGCCGGAGGCGACCCGGCGGGAGAAATCGACGGGGATGATGAGGGCGATGACGGCCCTTCGGGAGTCGATGGCGTGCTCGATCTCGCCGTAGTTATCGGTATGGCCGACCAGTTGAAAGTAGCGGGAGGCGCTGAAGCCGCTGAGGAAATCGCGGCTGGCGGGGGTGGCGCTCTGGTCCCAGACGATGAGCGGGACACGGTCCACATCGAGGGTGAGGGCATAGCCGAAGAGAAAGAGCATCACGATCGGGATCGCTATCCCGATGCCCAGACTGCGCCAGTCCCGCACCACATGCAGCATCTCTTTTCTGGCTACAGCCGAGATTCTCTTTAACTTCACCTGCTCTCCTCTTTAAGGGTTGACGGGGCTCCCTCCGGCAAGGCGGGATTATCGGGGATGACCAGGGGTATTTCGGCATGGAAGATGGAGCCGGCACCGTGGCGACTCTCGGCCCAGATCTGCCCTTCCATGATCTCGACGATGCGCCGGGCCAGGGTGAGACCAAGCCCCAACCCCGGATAGGCGCGGGTGACGGCGCCGTCGGACTGGGTGAAGTCGTTGAAGATCCTCTCGAGATCCCCCTCGGCGATGCCTATCCCGGTGTCTGCCACCGAGAAACGGATCATCATCCCGGCGCCGGAGATGGTCCTCTGCGCTTCGAGCGCCACTTCGCCCTCCGAGGTGAACTTGACGGCATTGCCGACCAGTACGGAAAGGACCTTGTGGAGCATCCCCTGGTCGGCGACCATCGACTCCGGCAACTCCGGCCCGACGGTCAGGGAAAGGTGCAGCCCCTTGGAGGCCGCCAGCGGGTCGAGCTCCGCAACGATCCCCTCCAGGAAGGGCTTGACCTGGAAGGAGCGTTTCTCGAGGTGGACCTCGTCTCCTTCCAGCCTGCTGGTCTCTATCAGGTCCTCGATCAGCCCGAGAAGCTTCATGGCAGCCTTCTGAACCAACGAGAGATACTTGCGCTTCTCGTCGTCCTCCTCGTTGTTGAGGACCAGGTCGGTCATGCCGATGATCGGGGTGAGTGGCGTGCGCAGCTCGTGGCTTACCCCTCGCAGGAACTCCTTCTTGGTACGGTCGGCGGCGGTGGAGAGGTTCTCCAGTAGATCGCGGTAACGCTTCATCTCCAGGTGGTTCTTGACCCGGGCCCGGACCACCTGCGGCGTGATCGGCTTGGTGATGTAGTCGATGGCGCCCATTTCCAGCCCCTTTATCTCGTCCTCATCCTGGATCATGGCCGTCACGAAGATCACCGGGATATCGCGGGTGGAGGGGTCGCGCTTCAGGATGGTGCAGACCTCGTAGCCGTCCATTCCGGGCATCATGATGTCGAGCAGGATCAGGTCCGGTTTGTCCTCCCGGATCAGATCGAGAGCCTCGGCCCCGCTGGTGGCGAAGATCATCTCGTACTCGTCCCCCAGGCTCTCGCTCACGACTTCGATATTTGCCGGGGTGTCATCGACGATCATGACGTTCTGGCGTCTCATGCGCGTTCCCTTTCTTCGGGTGTGAGGTCGGAGGGGGTGGCTGGAAAATGAGCCAGCAGTTGTCGCGCCTTCTTGAAATCGAGCCTGTCCAGGCAGAGCTCAAGGGCCTTCAGTTCCTTCTCATAGCTTCCCGACGGGATCCCGGAGCGGAAGATGGCGAACTGCCGCTTGGCATCGAGACTGTTCCTGGAAAGAAGCCGCTCCAGTTTCGCCGCCTCTGCCGCGAGCCTGGCAGGCTCGATGCCAGCCGGCTGCTGGTCCCGCCCGGCCGTTTCGGGGCGCACTTCCCTGCGGCCCGCGCACGGCGGACGGGGTTCCCGGTCCTGAAGGGATTGCCCCCGGCACAGGGCCCGCACGATGCCATCGAGCATCAATGACGGCCTTAACGGCGTTCCAAGGACCACGGCAAGCCCCAGCTCATCGCTTCGCCGCCGCATCTTTTCCAGCTGCTCCTGCGGAACCGTGGCGAGAATGGCCAGGCCGCGCCGATGGCGGGAGGCGATGTCGCGGCATACAGCCTCTATACCGGTCTCACCGGCCGAGAGTCCGTCTATCACCACCAGATCGAAGGTGTTGGAGGCGGGGGGACGCACGTCCGCCAGGGTCGCCAGCGCCGCGGGAACGCTCTCCACGAAATGGACGCCGAGGGGCAGGCCCTGCAGCAGCTCGGTCAGAGTCGCCCGCGACTCCATGTCCTGGTCGAGGACCAGCAGCCGCAGGCCCGGGTGATCCGGCTCCAGTTCCTCGGCCTGTGACTGGCCCGGTGCGACCAGCCCGAAGTTCACGGTGAAATAAAAGCTGCTCCCCGCGCCGGCGACACTCTGGACCCGCAGTTCCCCCCCCATCAGCTCGACCAGCTGGCTGCTGATGGAAAGGCCGAGGCCGGTACCGCCAAACCTGCGGGTGGTGGAGCTGTCGGCCTGGGTGAAGGGGGTGAAGATCTTGTCGATCTGCTCCTGGGAGAGACCAACGCCGGTGTCCTGGACGCAGAAGTGGACGGAAATCTGCTCCGAGACCAGTTCCACGGGTTTGACGTCTACCACCACCTCGCCGTGCTCGGTGAACTTCACCGCGTTGCCGACCAGGTTGTTCAGCACCTGGGTCAGCCGCAGCGGGTCGCCCAGAAGCCTCTCCGGTAGCTGCGGGTCGAGCCTGATCCGGTAGCCGATCCCCTTCTCCTGCGCCTTCACCGTGAACATGTCGGAGATCGAGCCCAGGACATCAGCCAGGGCAAACTCGGTCATCTCGAGTTCCACCCTCCCGGCCTCTATCTTGGAGAAGTCCAGAATGTCATTGATTATATCAAGAAGGGTCTGTCCGGAAGAGCAGATCTTCTCTAAATAATCGCGCTGCTTTTGGTCGAGCTCCGTCTGCAGGGCCAACCGCCCCAGGCCGATGATGGCGTTCATCGGGGTGCGTATCTCGTGGCTCATGCCGGCCAGGAACTGGCTCTTGGCGCGGCTGGCAGCCTGCACCATGTCGCGCTCCCGGCGCAGGGCCTCAGCCTCCCGTTTGGCGGTGATGTCCTCGACCACCCCCGCCAGGTACCTCGGCTCCCCACCCTCCCCGCAAAGGAGGTACTTGGTGAGGTTGACCCAGACCAGCGAGCCGTCCCTGCGCAGGTGCCGCAGCTCCATGCTGTAATTGTCGATCTCCCGGCGCAGCAGCTGCTGGGTGTGGGTTCGCTGGGACGGGAGATCGTCAGGATGGATGGTCTCGTCGAGCGTTCGCCCCAGGAGCTCGGACTGGGTATAACCGAGGATGTCGCAAAATCTGCGGTTGATGCGGGTGACCGCACCGTCCAGGGCAAGATGGCAGATGCCGACGGCGGCCTGCTCGAAGGTATCGCGGAAGCGCTCCTCGCTCTCCTTTAACTGCTCCTCCGCCCGTTTGCGAGAGGTTATGTCGGTCAATATGCCGAGAAGGCCGTAAACCGCGCCTGAGTCGTCTTTGAGGGGAATGAGGGCCTTGCTTACCCAGCCGCCGCCCCGCTCCTGCTGCTCGTCGCGCTCCTCCGGGACCCCGGCGGCCATGACCCTCGCGTCGTCCTCCATCCGTTTGGTAGCCAACGGGGCCGGGAAGAGGTCGTGATCGGTCTTGCCGAAGATCGCCCCCGGCTCCAGCCCCAGGTCACGGGTGAAGCTGGAGTTGCAGGAGAGATAGACCGAGTTCCTGTCCTTGAGGAAGATGCGCTGCGGCAGATTCTCGATCAGCCAGCGGTAGCGCTTCTGGAAGAATAGAGTCCCTTCGGCCTCCTTGCGTTCCGTGATGTCGTGGACCACGCTGACCACCCTGACGGGGTTGCCGGTCGCATCACGGAAAACTTCCCCCACCTCGTACACGCAGCGCTCGCTCCCGTCCGGCCGGACCACCGTGTGCTCCACCGCATAGCAGGCCCCGGCGCCGGCAAGGGCATCACCGATGGCGGCGGCAACGGCGTGGCGTCCATCCTGGGGGAGGAGTGCAAGGTAGGCCTCGTGGTCAAGCGGTCTCTGCGAGCTTTCGATGCCGAAGATACGGCAGACCTCGTCGGAGCATTCGAGCCTGCCGCTGGAGAGGTCCCAGTCCCTGCTCCCGAGGTGGGCGATCCGCTGCGAGATCCGGAGCATCTCCTCGCCGCGTCGGGCCGCCTGATCGGAGTGCCGCCGCCAGATCAGGCGCAGGAGCTCCGCCGCCAGGAACAGGAGGAGGAGGGGGAGAGCGGCCATCCAGTCGGAAACACGGGTCATCAGGGCGATGCCGAGGACCAGCAATAGGAAGGGGAACAGACTCCATGCCAGTTTCCGCTGCGTGTCGAACGGTGCCAGTGCTGCCCACAAACGCATGGGTCCACCTATCGAGAGGGGGAGTGCGGCAGATTTCTGCCGTTTATTCTGGTGTCATTACTTCTCCATCGGCTGCCGTGCAATAAACATGAGAAAAAACCAATATCATGAGAAATTTTCCTTCATCTCCCGCCGGCCCGGCTTTCCATGAAGGAGACGAAGAGATCCTCGAGTGATGGGGAGATACGTTCCATGCGAAGCGCCATCTCCGGAAGGGCCTCCCCGATGGCCGGCATGGCCTCCTGCGCGCTCTCCACCACGAGGTGGAGCCCGGCGCCGAAGAGCGCCGCCCGGTGAACTCCGGGAAGCGATTCCACCCGCTCCAGCGCCTCGAAGGGGCGCTCGCAGCCGACGGCAACGACCTCGCCGGCAAAGTCCCTCTTCAGCTGGGCCGGGGTCCCCAGGGCGATCAGCTCGCCGCCGAAGATGAAGCCCAGTCGATCGCAGCACTCAGCTTCCTCCATATAGTGGGTGGTGACGAACACCGTTACCCCTTCCCCGGCGAGGCGGTAGATGAGCTCCCAGAAGCTGCGTCGGCTGATCGGGTCGACGCCGGACGTTGGCTCGTCCAGGAACACGATCGGCGGTTCGTGCAGGATGGCGCACCCGAGAGCCAGGCGCTGTTTCCAGCCGCCGGAAAGGGTGGCGCTGCGGGCCCGGCGCTGCTCGGTGAGGCCGGCCATCTCGATGACCCACTCCTTGCGCTGCCGCTTCTTCTCCTGGGGGATGCGGTAGATCCCGCTGTAAAAGTCGATGTTCTCTTCAACGGTGAGGTCTTCGTAGAGGGAGAACTTCTGGCTCATGTAACCGATCTGCTTCTTGATCTGCTCCGACTCAGTACTTATGTCGTAGCCGGCCACGGTGCCCCTTCCCGAGGTCGGGGGGAGGATACCGCAAAGCATGCGGATCGTAGTCGACTTTCCCGCGCCGTTGGGCCCCAGGAAGCCGAAGATCTCCCCGCGGGCCACGTCCAGGGTCAGCCGGTCAACCGCGGTGAAGTCGCCGAAGCGCCGGGTGAGCTCATGCAGGGAGACCTGGGGAGTGGGGGCCGGGGATTGGGGAGTGGCCTTTATACTGGGTTCACTTGTCATTGCACGTCCCGATTTCCAATGTACAGGAGCGGCATTCCTGCCTCGCGATTCGCGCCCGCCGGATTTTCAATGCAGCCGCGGTTCGCGCCCGGAAGGGCGCTCCTACAACAGCGATTCACCATTCACCATTCACCATTCACCATTCACCATTCACCATTCACCATTCACCTTAAGAGCGAAACGAAGAGGTCCTCGAGGGAAGCCTCGACCTCCCTGACGGAAATGAGATCGACGCCTGCATCATGAAGGGTCTTTTCCGCGCTGCGCCGGGCCTCATCCGG
>NZ_JBXKJL010000020.1:0-2457 GCF_056994735.1 Geomonas sp. | reverse complement strand
GCCTCGGCTTCCTCGATGGCGGTCAGATTCTCGCGTAACAGGTTCTCCACGATGGAGATCTCGACGGGGTCTCCATCGGTCACCACCGCCGGGATGCTGGTCAGTCCGGCGGCAAGGGAGGCCTGATAGCGCCTCTCCCCTGAGACCACCAGGAATTTTCCGCCATCGCCGCCGCCTCGCACCAGTACCGGCTGCAACACGCCATGCTTCTGGATCGATGCCTTCAGCTCTGCCAGGGCCTGCTCGTCGAAATACTTGCGCGGCTGGGATGTGTCCGGGGAGATGTCGGAGATGTTCAGCTCGTACATCTTGCCTGTCGTATACCCTGTCGGTGCCATACGCGCCTCCCTCTAACGGTTCGAGTTCTACCACGTTGTTGGTTACCGAAGCCCACGCAGGGGCGTTACATGCTGTGTAAGTTACCGTAAAAGCGTCGCTTGTCAAACGACATGAACAGGTCGTCACGGGAGACCCTGAGCTGCTGTCTGGACTGGATGCGCCGGCATCCCGCGTCTGACACGGGTGGCATGTTAGGGCTTTGGATTATGGTTCGATTGGGGGTGATCCGCAGGAAAGTGAGTGGAGTCAAGGCACCGGGTTCATGTTAAACTACATTAGAAAACGTCGTTATTTTTAGGCGTGAAGTGAATGATAACCGGAGGTTACGGCGAAATTCGGCGCGCCGAAATCGCGATTATTTTAATGTTACCTGCCGCGTAGAGAGCTGGACGTGCTTCGACCACCCCAGCACGAACGGCTGTTCGCCCCGGGGTGGTCGATTAACCTCGGCCTTCTCTTGCGTAAACCTCCGCGCCGCCCTTATATCACGTGCTTTTGGGCACTGAGCGTCTGGTAGCTGCGGTGCGCGGCGAGATAGCGGGCGTCCTCAGCGTAGGTCGTCGGATAGACGGCCGGGACGGGCTGGTGGGTGAGATTTCGGTCGACATTGACGAAGGTGAAAAGGCAGGAATTCGAAAGGGCGGTGGTGGTACGGTCGGCGCTGATGCGCTCGATGTTGGCCTCCACGAAGATGAAACAGTCATGGGTGTAGACGACCTGCGAGGTGTAGTGCAGCTTGTCCCCCATCCTGACCGGCTCGTTGAAGTTGATACGGTTTACGGCTGCGACTATCGAGCGGTCGGGGGAGACAAGCTCGGAGCAGATGGCGGCGAGCTCATAGGCGCGGCGGATAAGATACCCTCCGAAGATCTTCTGCGGCACGTTCTCGAATTCCGGGACCATCCGCTCCCAGGAATCGGTCGCCAGCCGCCGCACCAGGAGACCGGAAAAGCCCCTTTCATCCTGGGCCTTGTGCAGGGCGGCGAGCATCTCGTACTCCGTCCTGGTCGGAGGCTCGAGCAGCGCGGCCTTTTGCCGCTTGTATTCTTCACGCCTCTCCAAGGCCTTCCGGCCCCGCTTCTGCTCCATCTCGTCCACGTATTCCATGGGCGGCAGTTTAAGGCTGACGGCCCCCTCCCCCACCCCGGACCTCGCCACCATGGTGAAGTAACAGGAGGCCACATGGTTGCCGGGCTGCGACACCCTGATCCCAACTTCGACGGAACTGCTCCCGACATAGTTGATCGTGGCCTCGAAAATGAGGTCCACGGTGACGTCGGCCGCATGATGAACGACGATGTTGTCGATGGCCGCTGTGACCACCCTGGCGTCGGGATAAAACTGGTTTACGTAGCGCAGGGCCGTTTCCTCGGCCACCTTGTCCAGAATCTCCAGCAGCAGCCCGAAGCGGAGGTTCCCCTGAAGCTCGGGGTCGTCGAGCACCATGAAGCGACGCCGCAACACCGGGTCCTGGCTCAAGGGGATCCTCTGGCTGAAAGCGGTATCATTCGGTCTGGTCATGGGGGTATCCTCCAAAAAGATCCTTGATAGTGGCAGCGATTTATCACTACAAGTTGCCGCGGCAACCGTCAACAAAAAAGCCGCCCATCTCCGGGCGGCTTTTTGTGACATCGGTGCTGGGATGAGGAGCTAGGCGGCAGCTTTCCCTTTTCCGACCCGGGGCTTTGTCACCTTGGCCGCTTTGGCCGCCTTGGCAGCCTTGGCGGGGGCGGTCTTCTTCGCCTGGATGTTGGCCATCCTCACTTCCCGCGCCTTGGCGAGGTTCTCCGCCAGTCCCCTCTCCTGCGCCATCTTCCTTCTGGACTCGGAGTAGTTCTTGGCAGACAAAGCCTGCTTGCTGGGGATCCCGAACTGCTTCTTGTACTCACCCGGTTTCATCCCATGGGCGGTACTGAGGTGGCGCGCCAGGGTCTTGAACCCCCCTTTTCCGCAGACCATGCAGGAGATCTCTCCCTTTTTGAAGGCCTCCTTGACTGTCATCGTTGTCTTGACAGTCTCCTCCACCCCCTCGATTGATTGTCCGGCTTCGAGATTCTTAAGTGCGTTGTGTACCTTGCTGATCTCGAAAATAAGCTGATCCGAGGTCATCGGAGTACT
>NZ_JBXKJL010000019.1:0-6275 GCF_056994735.1 Geomonas sp. | reverse complement strand
TATAAACAGTAAACCCCGCTTTCACGGGGTTAATTTAATTGGGGTGGGTAGTGGGATTCGAACCCACGTATGAACGAGTCACAGTCGTTTGTGTTAACCGCTTCACCATACCCACCATATTCAATTGGTACGCCTGAGAGGGTTCGAACCTCTGACCTACGGCTTAGAAGGCCGTTGCTCTATCCAGCTGAGCTACAGGCGCAAGTGCTTGAGTGGTCGGGGTGAGAGGATTCGAACCTCCGGCCCCCTGCTCCCAAGGCAGGTGCGCTAGCCAGGCTGCGCTACACCCCGAATCAAGAGTTGCGTTTATATCACAGCACCAACCGAGGTGCAAGCATTTTTCCAAAACGCAACCGGATTTTCAGGGAGCGGACCGACCAAAGACAGCTAAAAGCATACTGGACCCTGGTCTTCTGTCAAAGGAGTCGCCATTCCCTGACGTTGAAGCGCCTGCCCCTAATGTTGGGGTGAGGGCACGTGCCACGGAGATACGGGCTCCCCTCACCCCGCCCCTCTCCCGCTTGCGCGCCGTAGCGCTTCAGCGCGCAGGCCCGGAGGGCGAGGGGGAGCTTGAAATGTGGGCCTAAAGTTTCTCCCCCGCGAGGGCCTCCTTCAGCATCTGCATGGCCCTCCCCCGGTGGCTGATCTGATTCTTTATCTCTATGGGCAGCTCCGAGAAGGTCTGCCCATACTCCGGCACCAAGAAGAGCGGATCGTACCCGAATCCCCCATCACCCCTCGGCGCCTCCAGGATCACCCCCGGAAGCGAGCCATCGAAAGCCTGGCAGCTCCCGTCCGGCTGGCAGAGCGCGATCACGCAGTGAAATGCCCCCGTCCGTTTTTCCGCCGGCACCCCGGCCAGCTCGCGCAGAAGGAGGGCGTTGTTGTCCGCATCGCTTGCGCCCTCTCCGGCGAAGCGCGCCGAGTAGACCCCGGGGCGGCCGTCGAGGTAATCGACCGACAGCCCCGAGTCGTCAGCCAACACCGGTCTCCCGGTGAACTTCGCCGCGGACATTGCCTTCTTGATGGCGTTGGCCTCGAAGGTATCCCCGTCCTCGACCACCTCAGGAAATCCCGGAAAATCAGCGGGCGAGAGGATGGTATCGACCACCCCTTTCAACAGCTCGGCGAATTCCCGCAACTTCCCCTTGTTGCCAGTGGCGACGACCAGCTCTTTCATGCCTGGAGCGCCTCCGTCTGCATCTCGAAGAGCTGGGAGAGCCCGAGCATGGCGTGGCTGCGCATCATATCCATCTGGTCCAGGGTGAACGGCTCCGCCTCCGCCGTCCCCTGTACCTCGACAAAGCGCATGGAGGAGGTCATGACGAAGTTCATGTCCACCTCGGCGCTGGAATCCTCGGGATAGTCGAGATCGAGATAGGGCACCCCGTTGACGATGCCGACGCTGACCGCGGCGACCGCCTCACGCAGGGGGTTTTTCGCCAGCTCCCCTTTGTCAACCAGCGTCTGCAGGGCGTCGGCAAGGGCGACGTAGGCACCGGTGATGGAAGCGGTCCGGGTCCCGCCGTCGGCCTGGATCACGTCGCAGTCGATCAGCACCGAGCGCTCGCCAAGCTGCTCCATATCCACAACAGCGCGAAGAGAACGACCGATAAGCCTCTGGATCTCATGGGTGCGCCCGGAGAGTTTCCCCTTGGCGGACTCACGTGCATTCCTGGTGTGAGTGGCGCGAGGTAGCATGCAGTACTCCGCCGTCACCCACCCAGTCCCCTTCCCCTTCAGGAAGGACGGGACCCGCGCTTCCACCGTGGCGTTGCAGATGACCTTGGTGTCGCCGAACTCGATCAGCACCGAGCCCTCCGCGTGCTTCAGGTAATTCCTGGTTATCTTTATCTCTCTCAAAGCATCGGCCGCCCGGCCGTTTCTGCGTGTCATCAGTCGTCCATCCTTCTTTGGTTTATTTGTCCAGATCTTATTATTGTGCCTGCTGCAATACCGGCTTATTCGCCAGTACCGGCGAGTACAGAACATTCCCCCGCCCATTGTTGTCGAAGACCTTTGGCGGTGACGTTCCCCACCAGTTTCCCGGCGCCCTGAACTCCTCAGTCCCGGCATTGTAGAGATCGTACCCGGCATTCTCGAAGATGGCGTTGCCCCAGGCGACCGAGCTGCCGTCGAAGACCATCAGGCCGCCGTCGCCGTTACCGAAGATGTGGTTCCCCGCCACCCGCATGCGCGAGGCGGTGAGGGAAATGCCGTACTCCCGGCTCTTCGCCAGCTTGGCCCCGGTTATCGTCCCTTCACACGCCATCAGCGTCACGCCGCTGCCGTTACCCAGCAAAGCCCCGCCAACGAACTTGATCCGGCAGCCGTCAGCGGTAAAGGCCGCAGCCTGATTCCCGGAGATATTGGGCTCCAGGATGTAGATGGAACTTCGCTTCGCCGACAGCCCCAGCCGGTTTCCCACTACACTTATATTGCGCAAGGTGCTCTCGCTCTGGGCGAAGCTCAAGCCGGTGTCGCAACCGGAGGCGGCGCCGCCATCCATCACCACCAGGCTGTCCTGGAACCTCATGCCGGTCCCCGATCGCTCGGCCAGCACGCCCTTCAGGGTCACATTGGAAAAGAGCGCCTCCAGGGCGGTCTGCGCCCCCTCGATCCGGCAGTTCTCCAGCAGGTTCTTCTTTTCGCTCCCGAGGAGCATCACCCCCTGCCAGTCACCGGGAGCCGGCTTGGCGAAAGTCGAAGTAAAGAGGATGGGCGTCTCTCTTGTCCCCGTGGCGATGATCCGGCCCTGCACCACCAGCAGCGGCGCCTGGGATCCCTTGCGCCTGAAGCGCACCACGGCTCCCGGCTCTACCGTCAGCGTGGCCTGCGGGGCCACCGTCACCGCCCCCTCCACCAGCACCTCGCCGCGCCAGGAGGTGTCCTCGGTCAGCACCGTATCGCCATAAACCACGGCCGGGCTGAAGGGCGCTTCCGCTCTCTGAACCGGCTCCACCGGAGCGACGGCGGCCGCCGGCTTCGGGGCCGCAGCGGGCGTAACAGGCGCAACGGGCGAGGAGGGAGCCGCCTGCACAGGCGGAGGCTCGCTCGCAGCCCCGAACGCGGGCGCGCTGATCTGGAGGGCGACCAACAGTTGGAGCCCCAGCATGAACGGACGGAAATGGCGGATCATAAAGAGGGAATGAGGGGGCTTTCCTGGTGGTAGACCTTGTTCTTGCCGCAGCGTTTGGCCTGGTAGAGGAGCGAGTCCACTATGTTGAAAAGTTCGTCCATCTTGTCCGAGTTATCGGGATAGCAGGCGACACCTATGCTGACCGTGACGCCGCGGGTGGCGTTTCCGTGCATGGTCTTCGCCGTCCCTTTCTGGATGGCGTCCCGCAGGCGCTCCGCCGCGAGGATGCCATTCTCGAGCTTGGTCTCCGGGAGGAGCACGATGAATTCCTCTCCGCCGTAGCGGAAGGCCACGTCGACTCCGCGGATGGTCTCCATGATCAGCTCGCCCAGGTGGGCCAGGAGCAGGTCGCCGGTGGAGTGGCCGAAGGAGTCATTGTAGGACTTAAAGTTGTCCACGTCCAGCATGATGATGGAGAAGGGCTTGTGGTAGCGCTTGGCCCGCCCCATCTCCTGCTTGAAGAAGGTCTTGAAGTAGCGGTGGTTGTGCAGCCCGGTGAGGGAATCGGTGATGGCGAGAAGCTTGGTGCGCTTGTGCATGGTGGCGTTGTTGATCGCCATCGCGGCAAAGGAGGCGAGGATGGAGAGGTAATTGAGCTTCTCGCGGTCGAACTTCCTTGGGGCGAAGTCGTCCAGGTAGAGTATGCCCATGATCTGCTGCTGGAAGATGAGCGGCACGCAGACGAGGGACCTGATCCCTTCCTTGAGGGCGACCGGGTTCTTGAAGAAGGGGGTCTCCTCGGTATCCTCCACGAAGAAGATCTCGCCCCCCTTCAGCACCTCTTCCGTCAGCCCCCCCGGTGTGACCTCCCAGCGCTCGTTCTTCACGAAGTCCGCGGTCAGGCCGCAGTGGGCGTGCAGGCTCAGCTCCCGCTTGGCGTCATAGTAGAGGGCCACGCTACCGGCAGGGGTCTGGGCGAAGGCCATCGCGCTGTTGAGGATCGCCTGCAGCACCGTGTCGAGATCGAGCGTTGAAACCACCGCCTTCGCGACCTCGATCAGGTCCTTCAGCGCCTTAACCTGCGACTCAAGATTTTCAGTTCTGGAGGCGTCATCCTCGGCCATGAAAAACTCCCCTACTGTAAATTAGCGCGTCATTAATAGCACACATCGGACGCGGTTGTAAATGGAAGAAGCCGCTAACCTCAAGCACTGTCGTACATTTTCCCCGGCCCGATTTTTTAATCTATAATTTCTTGACTTTACCATAGATGTTGTGGTTTAAATCACCCCGCTACACTAAATGTGGTATCACATGAACAACGTGTCACAATGCGATAAATCATCAAGGAGAACCGAGCATTATGAAAAAAGCGGTCGAAAAAGGGGGCATTGCGGGCCTTTCCAAAAACGCACTGACGGTACTAGAGAAACGCTACCTCAAGAGGGACATCACCGGCAAGACCCTTGAGACCCCCGCGGACATGTTCCGCCGCGTGGCAACGACCATCGCCCAGGCCGATGCCACTTTCGACCCGAAGGCCGATGTAAAGGGACTCGGCGACAAGTTCTACGAGTTCATGACCCACTTCGAGTTCCTTCCGAACTCCCCGACCCTGATGAACGCCGGCCGCGAACTGGGCCAGCTCTCCGCCTGCTTCGTCCTCCCCGTGGGCGACTCCATGGAAGAGATCTTCGAGTCCGTGAAGCACACCGCCCTGATCCACAAGTCCGGCGGCGGCACCGGCTTCTCCTTCGCCCGTCTGCGCCCGGCCAACGACGTGGTCATGTCGACCACCGGCATCTCCAGCGGCCCCCTCTCCTTCATGAAGGTCTTCGACGTGGCCACCGAGACCATCAAGCAGGGCGGCACCCGTCGCGGCGCCAACATGGCGATCCTGCGCGTCGATCACCCGGACATCATGGACTTCATCATGTGCAAGGCTGATCAGCGCCAGCTGAACAACTTCAACATATCGGTCGGCATCACCGAAGACTTCATGAAGGCCGTCGACGCCGACACCGATTACACCCTGATGAATCCGCGTGACAAGAAGCCGGCGGGAACAATGAACGCCCGCAAGGTCTTCAACCGCATCGTCAAGCAGGCCTGGGAGAACGGCGAGCCGGGGATCATCTTCCTGGACCGTCTGAACAAGGACAACCCGACCCCGCACATCGGCGAGATCGAGTCGACCAACCCGTGCGGCGAGCAGCCGCTCCTCCCGTACGAGTCCTGCAACCTCGGCTCGATCAACCTCGGCAAGATGGTGACCCACGGCCGGGTGGACTGGGACAAGCTGAAGGAAGTCGTCGGCCTCGCCGTCCACTTCCTGGACAACGTCATCGAGGTCAACAACTACCCGCTGCCGCAGATCGACGAGATGACCCGCTCCAACCGCAAGATCGGTCTGGGCGTCATGGGCTGGGCCGACATGCTGATCATGCTCGGCGTCCCCTACAACTCCATGGAAGCGGTGACCCTCGGCGAGCAGGTGATGAAGTTCATCAACGACGAAGGGCGTGTCGCCTCCCGTGCGCTGGCCAAACTGCGCGGCGCGTTCCCCAACTTCAAGGGGTCCATCTACGACAGGCCGGGCGCCGAGCCGGTGCGTAACGCCACCGTCACCACCATCGCGCCGACCGGAACCATCTCCATCATCGCCAACGCCTCCTCCGGCGTCGAGCCGCTCTTTGCGGTCTCCTTCGTGCGCCAGGTCATGGACAAGAACATCCTTGTCGAGGTGAACCCGCTCTTCGAAAGGATCGCCAAGGCGGAAGGCTTCTACACCGACGCGCTCATGCAGAAGATCGCCGAGCACGGCACCGTGGCGCATCTCGACGAAATCCCGGACTCCGTGCGCGACATCTTCGTCACCGCCCACGACATCACCCCGGAAGACCACATCGAGATGCAGGCGGCCTTCCAGCGCCACACCGACAATGCGGTCTCCAAGACGGTCAACTTCCCCAACACCGCCACCGTCGAGGACGTGGAGAAGGTCTACCTGCTGGCCTACAAGCTCGGCTGCAAGGGGGTGACCATCTACCGGGACGGCTCCCGCGACGAGCAGGTCCTCTCCACCGGCAAGAAGGAAGAGCCGAAAGTAGTAGCGGCGCCGACCCCGGTCTACGAAGAGAAGCGGAGCGCCAAGCGCGAGCGTCCGAAAGCGCTCAAAGGCTGGACCTTTCAGATG
>NZ_JBXKJL010000018.1:0-2974 GCF_056994735.1 Geomonas sp. | reverse complement strand
TCGGTAGAGTCAAAGCGAGGCGCGGTCCTATGAGGCTCCCGACTCGGTCGCCGCACGCGGCTACTGGAGACCACAGCAACACAGGCCGTTTCCTCCCCCTGCTCATCGAACCGTGCGTGCGGTTTTCCCGCACACGGCTCTCGGACGGGTTTCACACCCTGGCATGCGCAGGCGACCCAAGATGAAAGCGCCGGAGCTGAAAGACACCCAACTCCCCAAAGACCCGCGCACGCGGGTAGCGCTTCGTCCCTCGCGAGGGGACCTTGTGCCGGCGCCGTAGGAAGTGCCGCACGCGCTCGTAGACATAGTTATCGACCGCCCGATAGGCCAGGAGCCGGGTGCCGTAGGCGAAGTAGTTCGCCCACCCGCGCAGCACGCGGTTGAGCGCCTGCTGCACCTCAGACCATGCCCCCTGGTTGCTCGGCCGGAGGATCTCCCGGATGCGTCCCTTGACCCGCTGGACCGCCTCCTTGGCGGGGGCCGCGCCCAGGTACCCATGCCCATCCTTCCGGTAGCGCATCGGCCCGAAGGTGTAGCCCAGGAAGGTAAACGACTCGCTCTGCCCGTGGACCACCCGGGTCTTCCGCTCGTTGAGCGTGAGGCCCATCTGGGTGAACCAGCGGCGGGTCTGCGCCAGCACCTCCGTGGCCCCCTGCCGGCAGAGGACCACGAAGTCATCGGCGTAGTTCACGAGCCGCGCCCCGTAGCGCCGGTCGAGCCCGCGCAGGCGGAAGACCTTCAGGTAGCGATTCATGTAGACGTTGGCGAACAGCGGCGAGATCACCCCGCCTTGCGGCGTGCCCCGCGTGCTGCGCTTCCCGCCGGTGAACCGCCACCCACCCCCCGGCACGGCCTCCGCCACCGGCGCCTTGAGCCACCGCTTCAGCAGCCGGAGCAGCTTCCGGTCGCTGAGGCGGCGGGCCAGCGCCTGCATCAGGGCCGCATGGGGAATGGTGTCAAAGTACTTCGACACATCGGCGTCTACCACCTGGGCATGCCCCTGACACAGCGCCCGGTGCACCGCCTGGACGGCCTGCAAGGCCGAGCGCCCCGGCCGGTAGCCATAGGCCGTGGGCTCCAGGTCCGCCTCGAAGATCGGCTGCAGGATCAGCAGGGCGGCGGTTTGCACCACCCGGTCCCGAATAGCGGGAATCCCGAGGGGTCGCTCCCCACTGCCGCCCGGCTTGGGAATCCGCACCCGCCGCACCGGCTGCGGGCGATACGTCTCCGTGCGCAGCGCCTCCTGCACTGCGGCCAGCCACCGCTCCACCCCGGCCGCCTCGATGTCCGCGAAGGTCACCCCGTCCACGCCCGGCGCGCCCCCGTGCTGCTGGCTGAGCGCGTAGGCGTGGGCCAGAATGTCCGGGCGATACACCTTGTCGTACAGCAGGTAGAAGCGGTAGGCCGGCGCCTGCTTGGCCTTGGTGTACAGGGCCTCTTGGAGTCTCTGGAGCTTCGCTGGAGGTACCAGGCTCACGCCACTCTCCCGCCCCTTGCCTCGGTGAGACCCACCCCGAACCAGGGTCCCTTCCCTCCCCGCCGGTTCTGTTGTCCGGCGGGTCCGAGCGGTACTATGGACCCCTCCGACCCCCCGCACCGCCCCCAGCCGGATGCTGGGGTGAGGGGCGCGACCCCTCGCGGTCCGGGGGCTCCCGTGTTGCGCTGGGCTCTGTGCCGACGTGCCACGCCCCCTACCCCGGCGAGCGACCCAGCCATTCTCGGTCGGTTGCTCCCGCTGGGTCCGGCGGCCTTCCCGGTTATTCGGGCCGGTCGGCGCTCGCATCGTCACTTTCGAGGCCTGCTCGGGCTTCACGCGTGTTGCGGCCCGTCGGCTCGCGGACCCACCCAAGGTGGGCCAATGTCCCGTAGGCTTCGACCAGGCGGTTACCCTTCTGGCCGCCACGGTAGCTACTGGGGTGTACCGACAATTCCCCAGGCCGGACTTGCACCGGCAAGAAACCAGCGCCTTTCACGGCGCGCCGAATAATCCGGGCTTACCTTTCCAGCAGCTATTTCCGCCCGCAGCGAGAAGATGCCAGGTCGTGGGCGGACACCGCAGTGTGTCACGCCCCGTCGGCGACACCTGATCGCTCCTAGACCCTTGATAGGATCCAAACTGTAGCTACAATGGCTACAAAAGGAGATCTGTGTATGGGCACTGTTGGCGTTAGGGAGTTGAAGAACCGCCTTACCTACTACCTGCGGCGAACCAAACAGGGCGAGGAATTTGTCGTCACCGATCGCGGAAGGCCAATCGCACTTCTTCAACCCATGCGATCCCCGCGACATGTCGAGAGTCTGGAGGCGCGGCTGGCCCAATTAGCCGCTCAGGGTCGCGTGGCGCTCCCAAACCGCAAGCCGTTATCTCGGTTACGACCAGTTAAGCTGGCTGGAAAACCGATGTCCCAGATTATCCTGAAAGATCGCCAGTGAACTACCTTTACACGAGCCTCCTGATAAAGCGATTCGTGGCTGAGCAGGGATCGCGGAAAGTGGCTTTCCTTTGCGTTTTTGGCATCATTGCGAGGGGAAATTTTCTTCAGGCCAGGGATAGCGGGCTGAAAGCGCGTTGCTAATATGTGTCGTATGAACGATAATGCAGGCGGTATCTTGAGGACCCGGTCAGTGTGGCCCGGGAGCGAAAGTCCCAAGTGACTACAAGAGACGAACACAAAATGTGGGAGGAAGTCAGGCGTCTGATCTCGGAGAATTGGGACCGGTGCCTCTGGTTTCTCGCACCGGATTTTCAACCCACGAACCGAGACTCTGCCGTGCGCTCGCTGCGGTACATCGAGCTCTATGGCGATAAGGTGGCCTTCCAGCAGGCCAGGGAGCTGCGGCTATGGCTGCAACAGCCTTCCAGGAGCAACTCTGCAGATTAGTCGCGACGAGCCGCAAGAAAGGGAGGCGAAAGTTACGTCGCCGGAGGAGTAGCTCTGAACAATGAGCTCGGGGCTTCCCGTATTTCGCGAGA
>NZ_JBXKJL010000017.1:0-6574 GCF_056994735.1 Geomonas sp. | reverse complement strand
GCGCTCAGCGAGGACGGCCTGGCCCGCTTCCGGCGCGACTTCGTCGGCATCATCTTCCAGCAGCATCACCTGATCCCTTACCTGACCGCCCTCGAGAACGTGATGATGTCCCAGTACTTCCACAGCGTCCCCGATGAGGCTGAGGCCCGCAGCGCGCTGGAGCGGGTGGGGCTGGGGCACCGCCTGAAGAACCGCCCCTCGGAACTCTCCGGAGGCGAACAGCAGCGGGTTTGCATCGCTCGCGCCATCATCAACAGCCCCAAGCTCCTGCTGGGCGACGAGCCGACCGGCAACCTCGACCACAAGAGCACCACCATGGTCCTCGAACTCCTCAAGGAACTGCGCGAACAGGACCGCTTCACCCTGGTGATGGTCACCCACAACCGGGAGGTCGCAGCCTTCGGGGACCGGACCATCCACATGGACGACGGCGTCCTGGTCAGGGAAGAACGGATGGAGTCCTGATGGCCGGTCTCAAGCTTTTCTCGCTCCTCCTCTGCTGGGGTGCGGTGGTCATGGTGCTCGCCAGGCGCTTCCGCTCCGGGACGACACCACTCGCCGCAGGCGCGGTGGCGGGGTTCGTCGCCGGCGTCGTGGGGCAGAACCTCCTCTTCTCCCTCCTTGGTGGCGACATGGCGTATCGGGTGCTGAAAGACGTCTGCGGCGGGACCTTCCTCCTGCTCTGGGCGGTTTCGGTGGCGGCGATTTACCGTTCGGGGAGGGCTTCCCTTTCCTCCTGCGCGCCGGTATCGGGCGGCAGGGCCGCCGCCAGCGGCGCAGCGGCCGGTGCGGTGGCAGGCGCCATCTCTCTCTGCGCGTTGGCCGCCCAGGCCGCGGGCGCGGTTTCACCGCTTCCTTGCGCGGCCTTGGCCCTGGCGGGTACGGTCATGGCGGTGGCCGCCGTCTTTCCCGGACGGCGTCTCCCCGAAATCCTGGCGGCCGACGGAGCTCCCCTGGCGGCAATTGTCCTCTCTCCAATCCTCCTGATGGCCTGCTCGCTCCCCCGGATCGACCTCTTCTCGCCGCTCTCCATGGAGGTCATGAAGTTCATTCACGACTTCGTGCACCAGTTCTTCGAGTCGATGCTGATCCCGGATCACCCCTTTTTCCGCAGCGACATCTGGGACTACATAGGGCTCCTCTTCAGCGACCAGGTAGGGTTCTGGGGGGGGCTGGTCCTGTGGTTCACCCCGGTGCTGCTGGTTGCCCTGGCCGTCCGGCTGCAACCGCTCCCGTCGGTGGCCCACATCCGCCAGGGCGCGCAGCGGCGCAAGCTCCTGGCGGGCTTCATCAGGGCCAGGCGCCGTCAGCTGGTCATCCCGGTGATCGCGCTCCTTTTCCTCTCCGGGGCCGTCTACCGCAGCAGGTTCCCCTCGGTTGAGTACTGGGACCCCAAACCGGTGACGGTCACGGCCACCGCGTCAGGGGAGATCCTGATCCCCAGGAAGGGCCAGGTCGACCTCGATGACGGGAAACTGCACAAGTACCTCTTCCGCCAGGGGGGCAGGGAGGCCCGTTTCTTCGTGCTGATGTCTCCCTCTGGGCGGTTGAGCGTCGTCCTCGATGCCTGCGCCATCTGCAAGCCCGACGGCTACGGACAAACCGGTGATGCGGTGATCTGCTACTACTGCAGGACGCTCATCCCGCTGGACACCGTCGGCAAGCCGGGAGGCTGCAACCCCGTTCCGGTCTCCTTCGCCTTAAAAGGGGATGCGGTCAGTATCGACGCCCTGGCCCTCCTCGACAAGTGGGGCACCACGGTGCAGGAGACCACGCGGGTCAAGGGGGGTGGCAGATGAAGCGCGCACTCGGGTACCTTGCCAAGGCGGCCATCTCCCCGGCCGTTCCTCCCTGCCTGGTAGGGATCTTTCTGCTGATCTACGTGGTGGTGGCCTTCGGCTCCAACGAAGCCCTCACCACCCTCATGGGGCTCACTCGCGACAGCCTTTTGCTGATCGTCCTGCTCGCACTGATTCCGCTCAACCGGGGGGCGCGCCTGTGGGTAGAGTCGGCGGCATATCTGAAAAGGCGCAAGGCCCTCGCGGGGAGAAGCGACAGCGACCTTCGCGGCCTCTTTGACGAGGCGGTTGAGCTCCCGGAAGGGGCGGCCTTCCATGACCAGGAGCCGCGACTGGCCTCCCTCGGGTACAAGACCAGGCGCACGGATAGCTCCCTCTCCGCCTGGCGCGGGATCACCTCTTTCCCTGCCCGCCTCCTCTTTCTCCTCGGCACCCTCTGCCTTTTTGCCGGCATTCTCCTGAGTCTCACCGGCAGGGTTTCTCACCGCGAGCCGGTGGTGGAAGGGGAGCCTTTGGCCGGGACTGGCGACGTCGTGGAGCGGATCACGCTCAAGGAGGAGCGGGGGCTTTTCCTGGCCCGGTCGCTGGAGATCGTGGCGGCCACGGAAGGGGGAGGCAGGCGCAGCTTCGGCCTCTATCCCCCCTCATCCTACCGGGGCACTTTCCTGTATCCGCGCTATATGGGCATCGCGCCGCAGCTGCGCTTTTGGGCGCCGGAGTTCCCCCAGCCCTTCGAGAGCTACCTGATCCTGATGATCTACCCTCCGGGCAAGGAGGACAGCGCGCAGATCCCGGGAACGCCGTATCGCATCTTCTTCAAGATGGCCTCTGTGCCGGGACCGGACCCTTACGTCTCGGGCCGGCCGACACTGGAATTCAGGGTCTTGAAGGGGGAGAGTCAGGTCCTTGCCGGCAGCACGCCCATCGGCGGCGAGGTCGCCGGGAACGGGTACCGCGTAGCTCTCCCGACTTCGAGCCGGGTGGTCGCCGTCGACTTCGTCCGGGACCCGGGGGTGGTGCTGATCTGGGCCGCCGGCATCCTCATCCTGGCGGCGCTCGTCTGGTGGTTGCCGGTGAGGTTGTGGGTTCCCCGGCGGGAGATGCTCTTCATCAGGGACAGCGACGGGATCCTCGCCCTTTCCCGTGCCGAAGGCGGCAGGAGATCGCACGCGGGAAGCTACCACGAGGTGCTGGACCTGCTGGAGAACCGTGAATGGTGAATGGTGAATGGTGAATGGTGAAAACTGCCGTAAGATCCTCTTCGTAACCCCGCCTTATCATTGCGGCGTGGTCGAAGTCGCGGGTCGTTGGGTCCCGCTGGGGTTCGTCTACCTTGCCGGCGCCGCGCGCCAGGCCGGTGTCGAGGCCGAAATCTATGACGCCATGACCAAGGACGACGGCTTTGCGGAGATCGAGGCCCGCTTCCGCGGATCAGACGCCGCCTACATCGCCTCCACGGCAATTACCTCGACCATCAATGACGCGGTCAAGACCCTGGAGATCTCCAAGGCGGTGAATCCCTCCACCGTGACCATCCTGGGCGGAATCCATCCCACCTTTTGCTACGAAGAGATCTTTGCCACCAGTGACGGCGTCGACTACATCGTCTGCGGGGAAGGGGAAGTGACCCTGAAGGAACTGCTGGAAGTCCTGGAGAAGGGTGGGGACCCGGCCGGGGTGCATGGCATAGCCTTTCGCCGCGACGGGAAGCTGGTCAAAACACCCAAGCGCCCCTTCCATGACCCCCTCGATGATTTCCCCGCCGCCTGGGACCTGCTGGAGTGGCCCGATTACCGGTACTACCTGATCCCCGACTCACGGCTGGCGACCATCAGCACCTCGCGCGGCTGCGACCATGACTGCGGATTCTGTTCGCAGCAGAAGTTCTGGGAGCGCTCCTGGCGAGCCCGCGATCCCGGCAAGGTGGCGGACGAGATGGAGATGCTTTTCAGCACCTACGGCGTCAACGTCTTCCTCCTCGCCGACGAGGACCCGACCCGCGACGGGGCACGCTGGGAAGCCCTGCTCGATGCCGTGATCGCCAAGGGCCTCTCCATCTATCTCCTGATGGAGACTCGCATCTCCGACATCCTCAGGGACCGCGACATTCTCTGGAAATATCGCAAGGCCGGAGTGATCCATATCCACCTCGGCATCGAGCCCATCCCCGGTGAGGTTGACGGAAGCGAATTCGATATGGACCAGCCGAAACTGGCGCTGGAGCTGATTCACGAGCAAGGGATCGTTTCCGAGGTCTCCTTCATGTTGGGCTTCCCCGACGAGACGGCCCGGAGCATCGACCGGACGCTCAAGCTGGCCCAGCACCTCAACCCCGATAACGCGCACTTCCTGCCCATTACGCCCTGGCCTTACACCGACCTGTACCAGGAGGTCAAAGACCGGATCGCGGTGCACGACTACTCCAAGTACAACCTGATCGATCCTGTCATCAAGCCCGATTCCATGACCTTGCTCCACGTGGACGTGGCCATTGTCGACTGCTACCGGAAGTTCTACATGGGGAAGGTGGCGGAGCTCTTCACCATGAAGGACGGCTTCAAGAGGCACTACCTGATGAAGGGGATGAAGCTGATCATGAACAGCTCGTTCGTCATCAAGAGCTTCGGCAAGGGCATAGTGGGCAAGGTCCCGGTGAAGATCGGGGAGATGAAGGCCAGGTTCTCTCCCTCTGGTACCCCTCCGGAAAAATGAGCTCTCGTTCTCTGTGATTGCGGAAGTGCAAGGGCGAATCGAATCCCCCCTGTCCCCCCTTTGACAAGGGGGGGACGTGAGGTTCCCTCGCCCTCTATCCACTCCAACTCCATAAGCGAACCTGCGGCTTTTCGCGCCCGGAAGGGCGCTCCCACGGGCTGGAACGTTCCCCCACCCCCTGACCCCCTCCCGCAAGGGGAGGGGGGATTCGTGAGCGAACCCAAGGGTGACGACTGACGGAGTAGTGTCTATACTTGTGAAGACTTAAATCAGTCCGGGAAGATGCCGCGGCAGGTAAATGAATGCTGGCAGGAAGATAAGCTGGCGGACGATGATCGGAGGAGCGCAGCGCAGATGTGTGCTCCCGGGGAGGAAGAGATGGATGCGGCTAAATTTACTGCGCTGGTGGTTGAGAAGAGCGGTGATAAGGATGTCGTGCGGAGGCTGCAGGATCGTCCCCTGTCAGCCCTCCCTGAAGGAGACCTGTTGGTACGGGTTTACTACTCCTCGCTCAACTACAAGGATGCCCTTTCGGCGACCGGGCATCCGGGCATCACCCGGAAGTACCCCCACACACCGGGCATCGATGCGGCAGGGGAGGTCGTTTCCTGTGAGAGCGGCGCCTTCACTAAGGGAGACAAGGTCATCGTGACGGGATTCGACCTCGGTATGGATACCGACGGCGGCTTTGGCCAGTACATCAGGATTCCCTCGGCCTGGGCAGTGCGGCTCCCGGCGGGGCTTACCCTGCGGGAGAGCATGGCTCTCGGGACGGCAGGGTTCACCGCCGCGCTCTCGGTCTGGAAGCTGGAGCGTGCCGGGGTGAAGCCGGGAGATGGGGACGTGCTGGTGACCGGCGCGACAGGCGGGGTAGGGAGCGTCGCCGTATCCATCCTGGCGGGAGCCGGCTTTCGGGTGGTGGCATCCACGGGGAAGAGCTCCGATCAATCGTTCCTGCGCGACCTGGGGGCGGCGGAGATCATCCCGCGCGAAGACGTTACGGCCGGTTCTGATCGCCCCATGATGAAGGAGCGCTGGTCGGGTGTCGTCGATGTGGTGGGAGGCGATACCCTTGCTGCCGCCATCAAGTCAACCCATTACGGCCAGGCGGTCACCTGTTGCGGCCTGGTCGGCTCCCCCGATCTCCCCATGAACGTCTATCCCTTCATCCTCCGGGGCGTAAGTCTCCTCGGGATAGACTCGGTCCACTGTCCTTTCGAGACCCGGTTGCAGATCTGGGAGAAGCTCGCGACTCAGTGGAAACCGAGGCTCCTGGAGGAGATGGTGACCGAGGTCCCCCTGGAGGGGCTGGAGGAGAAGATCCAGTCGATCCTGAAAGGAGGTATCCGCGGTCGCGTGGTGGTGAAGCTGCCATAAATCCAATCCATAACTGAAGAGACAAAGACCTTAATCCAATAAGCCTTTGTCTCTTCATGGAAGTCCCTCAGCTACTCCCTCTACTAACCCTCCGCTTTATCTTCTCTTCTCTGTTATTGTCATCACGATCAATCATCTAGATGCAGGCTGGACTTGACCGTTTAAGTTTTGTCATAAGGTGGATTACATTTGAATAATCTACTGAGAATGTGTTAGTATCGTGCCCGTCGCAACGCCCTTTTCTTCCATTCCACATGCACTGCCGACAGCTTCCGGAGGGACCGATGTCACATCTTCGAACATTCACGCGGCTTTTTCTTCTCTTCCTAACCCTCACGTACAGCTATGCGTATGCCGCCTCTGACACAAACGGGACATCTGGAGCAGGGCTGAAAGTAAAATCGTCCGGATCCGGTACTGTTTCGACAGAAGTGCCGGCCGATGTGACCACTGCGGCGCCCGCCAAGAAGTACAGGGACGGCGAGCTGCTCGTCAAACTCAAGCCAAACCTCCCTGAGAAGAACAAGAAGAACCTCCACCAGAAGCACGGCGCCGAGAAGCTCGCGGAGTTCGAGGAGCTGCGGCTGCACCATGTCAAGCTCAAGAAGGGGATGTCCGTCGAGGACGGGGTCAAGGAGTACCAGGCCGACCCGGACGTGGAATATGCCGAGCCGAACTACCTCTTC
>NZ_JBXKJL010000016.1:0-3491 GCF_056994735.1 Geomonas sp. | reverse complement strand
CGTCACCTCTGTTAGGGGTTTTCCATCCTTTGCCGCCAGGTTGGCAAAGAGGGCGTCCGTTTCCGGGAGTTTTTGGGGGCTTAGCTTTGACCATCGGGCGCAGGCGGTAGCCGTTCCGGTTCAGAACCTCCGCCATCGTACTGGGCGACGGTAAAGCATCCTCTGGGAAACCTTGCGCACGCAGCTGTTACAAGGCTTCCGCCGCCGTCAGTCGGGTGTACGAGAGCGTCCCGCAGAAGGTCGGGTCTTGTTGACAGTGAGATTCTGCCAAGGCCCAGAGCGCTTCCGCCACCGCCGGGTACTTCTCCTCCCACCGCCCATGTCCGCAACCTGATTGACTGACAAAAGTAGCCAAGGGGGGCGGAAGCTGGGCAAGCTATGCATCCGCACAAACTCCAAAGGATGCTCCTCGCTATGCCCCAGCCCCCGATTTTGTACGCTACCTTGTCGCCCTTGTTCAAACAAGCGCCGTGGCGCGACGGGCGGCACCTGAAGACGCTGTGCTGGATGGTGGCAGGGCTGTTGACGAGCGGGTGGATCGCGCTGGACGAGTGGGCACCGTGTGTGGCGGAGCGGGCGGTCTACGCGCAAAGCACGGTGCGGCGGTTCAGCCGCTGGCTGTCGAATGCGCGGATCG
This sequence comes from Geomonas sp., assembly GCF_056994735.1. Taxonomy (NCBI): domain Bacteria; kingdom Pseudomonadati; phylum Thermodesulfobacteriota; class Desulfuromonadia; order Geobacterales; family Geobacteraceae; genus Geomonas; species Geomonas sp. The sequence continues at coordinate 2,854 of NZ_JBXKJL010000016.1, read as the reverse complement.
ACGCGCTGAGGTTGTACGCGGCCTTACTGCGGGGCGCGCTGGGGGAGTTCCCGGACGGTCGGCTGCATGTGGCGCTGGACACGACGATGCTATGGGATACGTTCTGCGTAGTGCAAGTGGCCTTGGTGTGGCGCGGGCGTTCGGTGCCGGTGGCGTGGAAGGTGCTGCGACACCGGAGCGCCAGCGTGGCGTTTCAAGACTACCGGGGCGTGCTAGGATTCGCGGCACGGCTGTTAAAGGGGCGCGAGGTGGTGCTGCTGGCCGACCGGGGCTTTATCCATGCGGAGCTATTGCGGTGGGTGAAGCGGACGCCGGACTGGCACTTTTGCATCCGTTGCAAGCGCGACATCGGGCTGTTCCTAGGCGGCGGCAAAACGCTGGTGCTGCGCCTGTCAGCGGGGGAACTGCGCTTCTATGCGGGGGTGTTCCTAGGGGCGGCGCGGATCCCGGTGGAACTGGCCGTGGGCTGGGAGAAGGGGGCGAAGGAGCCGTGGAGCATCGCCACTGCCGAGGCGGCGGGGCCGCCAACCCTGCGCCGCTATGGCCTACGCTTTGGCATTGAGGAGGGCTGTTTGGACCACAAGTCCGGCGGTTTCCAGTGGGAGTCGTCCCGGCTACGCGACGTCGAGGCTTTGCAGCGGCTGTGCCTGGTGCTGGCCGCGGCCACCCTGGTGTTGGTGTGCCCAGGTGCGGTAGTCGTGGCGACGGGCCGGCGGCGGGAGGTCGATCCCCATATGCGCCAACTTAAGGAATAACAGTTTGAAAAAGCTGTAACAGAATGGCAGGTTCAAGGGTTCTCACACGACCCTTGTAATCGGAGGACCGCTCACGATGCGCCTGCCATCCGATCATGTTGATACGACATTTGCGCAGCTTTGACAAGAACTACCGGCGGACTTTCGGGAATTGGCGATCGAATTTAAAGCGTTCAGCCGGAGTCGCAAAATCAAGACCCCGGAACAGCTGCTTCAGGTGGTGCTGTGCTACTGCGGCATCGATCAGGTGCTGCGGGAGACGGCGGGAAATTTTACCCTGGTAGAGGAACCGATCAGCGACACGGCGATCCAGAAGCGGCTGAAGGCGTGCGGACCATGGGTGAAGGCGCTGCTGGGCCGACTGATGGGGGCAGCAGCGGCACCCGGGATCGAGGGTCACCTGCGGTTGGTGGTGATGGATGGCTCGACGGTGCCGGGGCCGGGGGCGACGGGGACATGGTATCGGTTGCACTGGGCGGTGGATTTGGTGCGGTTACACCTGAGTTATGTCAAGGTGACTGATGCCCATGAAGGCGAGTGCTGGGAGCACTACCCCCTGCAAGCGGGCGATGTGGTAGTAATGGATCGGGGGTACAACCGGGCGCTGGAGTTAATCACCAACACCGACCGCGGGGTCGGCGTGGTGGTGCGTTATACCCCGCATAGCTTGAATCTGTACGACGCGGCCGAAGCCAAGATCGACTGGTACAAGGAACTCCAAGGGGCCGCGGAGACCGAGCGGTGTGTGCCGGTGTGGCTCCAAGCCCAGGGCCAGCTTCTACAAGGCTATGTCCACGCCTGCCGATTACCGTTGGCACTGGCGGCCAAAGCCCGGCGGCGGGTGCAGGTCCAGGCCAAGAAGAAAGGGCGGCAAGTGCAACAACGAACCCTGGACTTGGCCGAGTGGGTGTTAGTATTGACGACCCTGCCGCCAGCGGTGTTGCCGACCGCCACCGTCCTAGCGCTCTATCGGGTCCGGTGGCAAGTGGACCTGGTCATTAAGCGGTTGCAAACCATCCTCCATCTGGATCATCTCCGCAGCCGTCAAGGCAGTGTGCTGGCCGACTGATATCGCCATGGCAAACTGCTCTATGCCTGGGTGCTGGAGAAGTGGGCGCGCCGGCGCTGTGGCGAGGATTGGAATCGCCTGGACCGGCCGCGCCGCGCGACCCCGTGGCGGCTGTGGAAACTACGGCGCCAGGAACTGGCTACCGCCATCAGCAGGGTAGGGCGGTGGAACCTGGAACGTTGGGCCGCCTGCCTGGAGGTGATGCAGGAACGACCGCGCCGCCGCCACCTGCAAACTGTACCGGATCGGGTCAATCGCCTGATCCTGTACTGCCAGGCCAACGGCCTCAGTAACATATGAGAAATACTGCTTAAGTTGGCGCATATGGGGTTAAAACCCCCGCCTTTAGGCGGAAGCTTTAGCAGCTTTTTTGCTATGCTTGGGGCATGAGCGACTCTCGTCATGGTTCTCACACCGTGTTTTCCATCCACCTGCCTGTGGTCTGGATCACCAAGTATCGTCATAAAGTGCTCCGGGGTGCGATTGCCGAGCGGGTTCGCGACGTGGTCCGGGAAGAATGCCGACGGCAACGCGTCGAGATCTTGCAGGGACATATCTCGGCCGATCATGTTCACGTGATGCTATCGATCCCACCCCAAGTGACGATTAGCCGGTTGGTACAACGGTTGAAGGGGAAGAGTTCCTATGTCCTGTTGCGGGAGTTCCCGGCGGTACGGCAACGCTACTGGGGGCGGCATGTCTGGGCACGGGGCTATTTTTGCCGCAGCAGCGGCAATGTCACAGATGAGGTCATTAAAGCCTATATTGAGAACCAATGTCATGATCACGATGCCACCTTCTCGATTGAAGGGGCGGCTTCCCCGTCCGGGGAGTCCCCTTCGCCTTAAGCCTGCTTTCAGCGGGAATACACTCGGCTTTAGCCGATAGCGCCGGCTTTAGCCGTCACCCGAAGCCACCGCCTTTAGGCGGTGGTCTGTTCACTGACATTCACTGTCTTTATCTTTAACATAAAAGCATGTATGCCGCTACTGTACCCAATCGGAAATCGCCTCCAGCCATCCTGCTACGC
>NZ_JBXKJL010000015.1:0-11230 GCF_056994735.1 Geomonas sp. | reverse complement strand
ACCATTCACCATTCACGCCTCTAAAGTCCCTCTTTCGCCAGCTTCTCCACCAGCTCCCTCTGCCTATCCGACAGCTTCTCGGGCACCTGCACGCCGATGCGCACGTACATATCCCCGCGCCCCTGCTTGCCCATGAGCGGGAAGCCGAGCCCCTTGAGCCTCACCTTGGTCCCCGACTGGATCCCCGCGGGAATCTTGATCCGCTTGATCCCCTCCATGGTGGGAATCTCGATCGATCCCCCCAGTGCCGCCTCGGAAAACTTCACATCGTGGTTGAGGATGATATCCACCCCCTCGCGCTGGAAAAGCGGATCCGCCCCCACGTTCACGTTAAGAAAGAGATCCCCGGCAGGCCCGCCGAAGCGCCCTGCCCCGCCGCGTCCGGCGACCCTGAGCTTGGCGCCGCTCTCGATCCCCGCCGGGATCTTCACCGAGAGCTCCTCCCGGTTCCCGTCGCGCTTGAAGGCCACCCTCTTGTCCGCGCCGTCATAGGCGTCCCGGAAGGTAACCGAGACGTCCATGTTGTAATCGTCGCCCTTGGCCACCATGCGGCCATGGCCACCACCGTGGCCTCCGTGGCCACCTCCGCCGCGATGGCCGCCCATCCCGCCGAAGATGCGGGAGAAGATGTCGTCGGTGCCGAAGCCCTGGTCCCTGAAGAGATCGTCGACGTTGAAGCCCCTGAAGATGTCCTCCTGCGAGAAGCGCTGGTGGAAATTGGTTGAGCCGAAGCGGTCGAACTGCTCCTTCTTCTTCGGGTCCGAGAGGACCGCGTAGGCCTCGTTGATCTCCTTGAAGCGGTCCTCCGCCTGCTTGTCCCCCGGGTTCTTGTCGGGATGATACTTGACCGCCAGCTTGCGGTAAGCCCTTTTTAATTCGTCGACAGAGGCGCCCTTCTTTACCCCCAGCACCTCATAATAATCTCTTTCTGCCATGATTGAACGTCCTCTCGATTAATAACACACCGTGCTCCCCTGAATGTAATGGCTGCACCAGCCATTGTCAACCACTGTAAACATTGACAAAGCCCGCGCCTCGGGCTTATATATCCCTGAAATTAACTGAGTCTTAGCCAGAGGAGCCAGCAGATGAACCAATACGACGTCATCGTGATCGGAGCGGGAATAAGTGGCCTGAGCCTAGCCAGTTACGCCGCTTCAGCAGGAATGAACACCCTGGTTATCGAGAAGAGCAGCCGCCCCGGCGGGTGTTTTCATTCGCACCGTTTCGAGCGGGAAGCCGCCGGCTTCTGGATCGAACTCGGAGCTCACACCTGCTACAACTCCTACGGCGGTCTCATTGGATTGATGGAGCAGCACGGCCTGATGGGAAGCATACTTCCCAGGGAGAAGGTCTCCTTCAAGATGCTGGTCGGCAACGACATCAAGAGCATCACCTCCCAGCTCTCCTTCCCCGAGCTGTTGACCTCCGCGTGGCAGGTTTTCACCTTGAAGAAAGAAGGGGAGAGCGTGGCCTCCTACTACGGCCGGATCGTCGGCGCCAAGAACTACGAGCGCGTCTTCGCCCCCGCCTTCAATGCCGTCATTTCCCAGCGGGCCAACGACTTCCCGGCCGACATGCTGTTCAACAAGCGCCCGAGAAGAAAAGACGTGATCAAGAGCTACACCCTCAAAGGAGGGCTCTCCAGCATCACCGACACCCTCTCCGCCGCTCCCAGCGGGATGACCGTATTAACCGAGGCCGAGATAACCCGAGTGGCCAAGAGCGGAGCGAGATATGTCGTCGAACTTTCCGACGGCCGCGGCTTCGAGTGCGATCGCCTGGCAATGGCCGTCCCGCCCCCCGAAGCCTCCAGGCTCGCCGCCGGCATCGCCCCCGCGTTGTCCCAGGGTTTAGGGAAGATCAAGGTCGAGGTCATCGAGACCGTCGGCGTCGCCGTATCGAAAGACAAGCTGAAGATCCCGCCGTGTGCCGGCATCATTGCCGCCAACGACGACTTCTACTCCGCCGTATCGAGGGATACCGTCCCCCACCCGAGCTATCGCGGTTTCGCCTTCCACTTCAAGTCCGGCAAAGTGCCGCTGGAAGCAAAGCTGAAGAGGATAGCCGAGGTCTTGAAGGTGCGGAAGGAAGAGCTGGAGCAAGTCGTCCAGCGCGAAAGCCGCCTGCCGAGCCCCGTAGTCGGCCACCACGCCCTGACCGCCGACATCGACAAGGCCCTCGCCGGCAGCAACCTCTACGTCACCGGCAACTACTTCGCCGGCATGGCCATAGAAGACTGCATCGTAAGGTCGAGGAAGGAGTTCGAAAGGTTGTCGGGGAAACTCTGATTTACTGAGAGGTGAGACCTGGGGAATCAGTAGCGCCGGGAGGAGACATACGCCGCAATGAAGAAACCAAAGCATAGCCGTACTCCTCGTCGCAAACGCATGAACCGGGAGTCCCGGATTTCCTCGGCAATAGCAACGAGTTGGGTCGCAGGATATCAGGGGAAAAATCTCATCAAAGGGTACAGCAAGTGGTTCGGCGTAAACCTTCTTACAGCAGTCATCGAATTACGCAAACTTGGTGTCCAGATAGACGCGGCCAGAGAGGACGAGATACGGGCAACAATCGCGGCCAGTTCCGAAGCAAGGAAACGGCGTCGTGAGGCATCAGTCGAAAAATCGTTCGTCGATCTATATGCAGACTCAGACTATGCATCTGCTACCGTCAACCATTCCTTTTAGCCGGGGTGATGATGAGTTTTGTGGATCAGAGAAAATGCAGCACGCTGGTAATTTCCATAGTACTGGCCATCGCTACCATTGCGATCTATTGGCGGGTTGGCAACTACGGCTTTCTCAGCTACGACGATAATGTCTATGTTTACGACAACCTGGTGATCCGGGAGGGGATCTCCTGGGAAGGAGTAAAGTGGGCTTTTACCGAAACGTGGGCCGGAAACTGGCATCCGATAACATGGCTCTCCCACATGCTCGATTGCGAAATCTTCGGCCCTGATCCCACCGGGCACCACCTGACCAGCGTCTTTATTCATGCCGCAAGCACAGTACTCCTTTTCAACTTCCTCGCCACCGTTACCAAATACATCGGTCGCAGCGCCTGCGTCGCCGCATTCTTCGGCCTTCACCCTCTCCATGTGGAATCAGTAGCCTGGATCGCTGAAAGGAAGGATGTTCTTAGCATGTTCCTTATGCTAATAACCCTTTCTTTTTACGTCGCCTATGTTCGACGCCCTGGTTACGTCCGCTACTTCTTTGCCATCGGGGCCTATGCGTTAGGCCTCATGTCGAAGCCAATGCTTGTGACGCTCCCCTTCATTCTCCTGCTCCTTGATTTCTGGCCGCTCTGCCGGACGCAGTATAACTCTTCGGTAGAGAAGGACGACACCTCGGTGCCTTTGCGCCAATTGCTCCTGGAAAAGGTTCCTTTCATCATCCTCTCCATCATCTCGTCGGCAATCACCTTATACGCTCAGAAGAAGGGTGGTGCTGTCAGTTCCTTTGATGCTGTTCCCGTCATGGATCGAATAGAAAATGCCTTCATATCGTATGGGAAATACATCACTAAGACCTTCTGGCCTGTTGATCTTTCTCCCATCTATCCTCTTCCTGATGCTGTTTCATTGCTCCAGTCTGTCACAGCGGCATCCGTCGTTGTAGCAATCAGCGTTTTCGCGATCTGGCAGGTGAGGAAGCTCCCCGCTCTTTCGGTAGGGTGGTTCTGGTTTGTAGGCTCTCTTGTTCCCGTCATCGGCCTGATTCAGGTCGGGCGTCAGGCAATGGCAGACAGGTACACCTATCTTCCGCATGTGGGACTCTTCATCATGACCGTGTGGGGCGCCGCCTCATTCATGGAGAAAAAGCGATTCGGAGCAGTCACGCTAGGGGCCGCAGCTGCCATTTCGGTGGCCGCCATCGCCCTGTTCACGTGGCTACAGATCCCATACTGGCAGAACAGCATCACTCTCTTTGAGCGGGCCGTCCGGGTCGTTCCTGGAAATTATGTTGCCCATTTCGCCTTGGGGAATGCTCTGGCGGAAGAAGGAAGGCTTCCTGAAGCGGCATTGCATCTCCGGGAGGCCGTGAGGGTTGCGCCATACTTCGTCGATGCCCACTACAGTCTTGGAAAGGTACTCATTTCATCAGGAGAGCTGGAACAGGCACGATACCAATTCGCAGAGGTAATCCGCTTAAACCCATCGCATGCAAAAGCTCTACGCGCACTGCAATCGATCCCAGGAGCCCCTAAAGGCAATTCCTAGCATTTAACTCCTGCTCCGACTGCCGAGCAATCGACGCACAAATCCCCTTCCCACATACCCATCTGTCCGCTTTCCAGCGCCAGTCGCTGCCTCTCTTTGCTCTCGCGCAGCGTATCTGCCGACCGTTGCCGTTCTTCGGCGATCTTGGCCTGCGCCTGCTTGCCGTCGCCGGAGGACGAGTGGCGAGATGTTGGAGGAGAAAAAACGCAGCAGGTAATGGTCTAGCAGGGGGCAGGAGGGCGGGAGTGTAGATTCTTTTGTCCGGTTTGTAGTGAAAGCACGGAGAGAGAATGGATTTGCCCGAAGTTAAATAAGAATGTTTTAAGAATAAATCCAATCAAGACTTTAGTCGGATATCCGATGAGAACCGGTAAGAGGCATCTGACAGTAGTCAACTTGCTGCCAATGCAAACATGAACAATAAAAAAATTACGGAAAACAAAACAGATTATGCAGTACCAAAACGAAGGGAGGCGGTTGACATGAAAATCAGCACTAAGTTGCGCACGGGTTTTGCGACGGTCGCCGTAATGCTTGCCATCGTGGCGATGGTCGGCTACTGGGGCGTAAACAGGATGAATGAACTGCTCAACGAGTACGCCCTTACTGAAGGGAAGCTTGTGGAGTATTCCCAGCGCTTGCGCGCAAACGTCAACCAGTTGAGGCGTTATGAAAAGGACGTCTTCATAAACATCGAATCGCCCGAAAAGGTGACGGAGTACGCCAAGAAATGGCAGGAAACCTTTGAGCGCTGCGGCAAGCGCATCGGCGCCATGGATAAATTATTCGCAAAACTTGACAACGATCACGATTCGGAATTTGCCAGCCAGAAAAAGAAGGACATCAAGGCCTTCCAGGATGAATTGAACTCCTATGCGTCAGGGTTCAACAGTGTGCTGGACCGGATTAAGAAGAGAGAGATCACTACCACAACACAGGCAAATGCCGCCATTGGCGCCTATAAGGAAACGATCCACGGGATGGAGGAGCGGACGCTTAAAAATGCTGACGACCTCGACAAGCAGATGGAGTTAGGACTCAAGCAAGCCGACAGGTTAGAGACTAAAATACAGTTCACCATCGTAGCCGTATCCATCATTGCTCTTATCATGGCGGTCATCCTGTCTTTGCTCATCATGCGATCGGTCATGAAGCCGCTGGGCGCCATGCTAGCCATGGTGACCGACATGGCTCAGGGAGAAGGGGACCTTACCAGGCGACTGGATGCTTCGGCCAAGGACGAGTTGGCCGACATCAGCCGGATGTTCAATCTCTTTATCGAGAAGCTGCACGCGATCATCTCCAAAATGGCCTCGTCCACCTCCCAGGTGGCTGTGGCCGCCAACCAGCTCCAATCCACAGCCGAGCAGATAGCCACCGGGGCAGAACAGGTGGCGGCACAATCCGGCACCGTGGCAACGGCAGGCGAAGAGATGTCGGCAACTTCCGGCGACATCGCTCAGAACTGCCAGTACGCCGCCGAAGGCGCGAAGCTGGCCAGTGAAGCCGCGGTTTCGGGCGCCAAGGTGGTGGATGAAACCATTGCCGTCATGAACAACATCGCCGGACGGGTGCAAAACTCTGCCAGGGCGGTGGAAAGCCTCGGTAGTCGTTCAGATCAGATTGGCACTATTGTCGGCACCATCGAGGATATCGCTGACCAGACCAACCTGCTGGCGTTGAACGCCGCCATAGAGGCTGCCCGTGCGGGTGAGCAGGGTCGCGGTTTCGCCGTCGTTGCCGATGAGGTGCGAGCACTGGCCGAGCGGACAACACGGGCGACCCGTGAAATCAGCGAGATGATCAAGGCAATCCAGCAAGAGACCAAAGGCGCTGTCAAAGCCATGGAAGAAGGCGTCATCGAGGTTGGGAAGGGTAGTGAGAGGGCCGTCAGTTCCGGTAAGGCCCTTGAGAATATCCTGGATCAGATCAACGCCGTCAATGCCCAGATTCACCAGGTGGCCACGGCCGCCGAAGAGCAGACTGCAACTACGTCGGAGATCAGCAATAACATACAGCAGATCACCGAGGTAGTCTCCCATACGGCGCGTGGTGCACACGAATCCGCCGACTCGGCCACCAGGCTTTCGCAGATATCCGTCGAGCTTCAGCAGATCGTTGGCCAGTTCAAACTGGCATGAAGGGCCGTCTTAAGGCTCACCGGTAGCTACAGCGGAGAGCCTTCTCTCAGGTCAGGGGTTATCTCTAGCTTCGTGAATCACGAATGGGACCACCCAGGAGGCAGACGTTCACCTTTGGGGAATTTTTCGAAGCGGACTGAACAGGATATTGTTAAGATTATAAGGTTTCGCCCCCGGGGATCCTGCCTCTACCCGCATTCCTGCTTCGATTGACTGACTTAAAGGATCAGCCATGGATCAGCGCCATCTCCTGATTACCGGGCTCCCCGGCACGGGTAAGACGACCCTGCTCATAGAGCTCGCACGGCGTTTCTCGCGGTTTCGTCCGGCGGGGTTCTATACTGAAGAGGTCAGGGAAGGGGGGGAGCGCCGGGGATTCAGATTGACGAGCTTGGACGGCAGGCAAGGCGTCCTGGCTGACATCCACTTCGGTGGCCAGCACAAGGTCGGGCGCTATGGGGTCGACCTGAAAGGCTTTGAGGGTTTCCTGTCGGCGCTCGATCTCCTTTCATCCCCTTCGCGCCTTGTCTTCATCGACGAGATCGGCAAGATGGAGTGCCTATCTCCCCAATTCGTAAGCCTTGCCACGTCGCTCCTTTCCTCCGGCAAGACCGTCGTCGCCACCGTCGCTCGCAATGCGGGAGGGATTATCCAGCAGGTGAAAGAACGACGGGACGTCCACCTCGTTGAGGTGACCCGGAGCAACCGCCAGACTCTTCCTGACGAACTCTCCCGCTGGCTGGAAAATGCCCTGGCGAGATGACTTCCTAGGGGGAGAACGTAAGGCAGGCTGAAGAGGCGAGGCGCCGATGACAGTCAAGGGTGAGACGGGAATAGATACGGTAGGACAAAGTTTCGTCATCGACCTTCGGCGGCGGAAAGAGAGCCGCCTCTACATTCGCTTCTGGCTCCTGTTCTGGGTGGTCTGGACCGCCGCCACCATCTGCATAACCTGGTCCGCGATCACGCACTTCTCCTTCCTATTCGCCCTCTGGCTCTTCTTCGGCTACACCGGAATCCTCCTTATTCCGCTCCCCTTATTGAATACAAGAGGGAAGGAAATCATCACGGCAAGGCCTGACGGCCTGGAAGTGAACTACCTCGGTTTCTTATGGAAGAAGGTCTTCCTCGCCAGGGACCAGCTCGAGCTCGTCTCCCTGGAAAAGTACGCCGTAGAGCCTGGGTCCGCCGACAAGACAGGAGCGGAAGCCATCTGGACCTTGAACCTCATCGGTAAAAGTAGAGGAAGAACGAAGCGCATTGTCGTCGCAGCACTGGCCACAGTGGAGGAGAAGGAAGAGATCTACGCCCGGCTCGTACAGTTCCTGAAAGCCAATGGCTTCGATTTCAGGCAAAGAAACAGCTTTTTTGAAGAGAAGGGGGTTCGATGACAGGATGGAAGATACGAGGGGACATTCGTGGGAGACAGCGGGACGTGGCTAGGCGGCCCGAGCGGTTAACCTAAGCAAGCTGCACAATCTGGTTGAGACGGGCGCATACTTCAGCGAAGTGCTGATCCGTCAACCGCTTGAGAGGATGCGGCGTCGCCTTCCGGGTCCGCCAGTCAAACGACTTGGGCTGATGGCAGAGGACATAGCTCGCCTTCGCGAGCTTTTTCCCCCCTGCTTTGCCCACATTCACTGCAAAAGGATTGTCTGCATTATATTCTGCCGTGGTCATGGGCAGACCAATCACCAATGAGGTCCGGTCATTGAAGATGGCTGGGGAAAGTACCAAAAAGGGATGAAGGTCGCGCATCTCGTTGCCCGCCTGAGGATTGCAGTTAATCCAGATAATCTCCTGCCGATCAGGGACCCATGGCTTCTTTACTTTAGTAGCCGACCTGGCCGTCGCTACCATTTTTCAGCCCCCAACAGCTCAGTTGTCATCACCTCGCCGCCATGTTTGGCCGGATCGAAACGCGCAAGGCGTTGTTCAAGGGTCAGCGGTGCATCTTCAAGTGGAGTAATGACCACGCGCCCTTCCTCTACCGCAATCCTGACCCGCTGATCTACATGCAGGTGAGCTGCCTTGGCAACTGCGACTGGCAGACGTACGCCCAAGTTATTACCCCACTTTTTCAGATCAAGAACTGCTTCTATTTCTACCATGTCATTACTCCCACCAGCTCAAATGTATAAACGTCAGTTTAAACAAACAACAGGATCACGTCAAATTAAAAGGGAGGGCCTATAAAATCAAGGATCACGCGCCCCTTGCCCGGGCAGGTGGCTACTTTAAAGTGTGTTAACATTTCCCCGGATCCTTTTTCGCGATTGCATTTAACTCCGCGGCATGGTAAATACCGCGGCTTCTTCAGAGCCATTAAACCCGGAAGAGCAAATCACCCCGCCCCCCTTTCGGCAGGGGGAGCCTACGACCTGCACGACGGGCAGTATAGAGGTATCCCATCATAAGCAAAAAGATTCTGGTACATCAGTTGATCACCGAGCGACTGGCGGCGGACCTCGCATTGTTCGCGGTCGCGGCCAAAACTGCACACGAAGCTGCCATTCACGAAGAAAATGCCCCCGACAACAAGTATGACACTCTCAGCCTCGAGGCTTCCTATGTGGCGCAGGGACAGGCCAACCGGGCCCAGGAGCTCAGGTGGGCTCTGCATGCCTACCAGACGCTGGAACTGCAGGACTTCGAGGAGAATGCACCCATACGACTGACCGCCCTGGTGGAGCTGGAGGCGGAGGATGGGGAAACGAGGACGGTGTTCATAGGGCCGCAGGAGGGGGGATTGAAGCTGAGGGTCGATGGCGAGGAGATCATGGTCATCACCGCCGCCTCGCCTTTAGGGATGGCGCTGATCGGAAAGTGCATCGGCGACAGTGTCAACATCGGCAAGAGAGATTTCGAGATCGTCAGGGTGAGTTGAAAAACCTAGTACCTTCTTCCGCTCAACCACCCTATTCACACCCGCCAACCGCATCAAAATCTGGTGCTCAAGGAAAGATGGAAGGAGACATCGGGGGCAGTCTCCACGGCGACGTCCTCGGAAACGCCGATGTCCAGGGCTGTCTTCTCCGTAAAAGCGATGGTTCCCCCAAGGATCAGTATGGTCGAGAACCGGTTCAGCTGAACCAGCTCGCTGTCACGGTAGAAGGGGGTGTTGGAGGAGAACTGCACTTTGAAGACCAGGTGCTCCGTCGGGCTCCACCCCGCCCCGAGGCTGCCAAAGCCGACCACCGGGCGCTGCTGTCCGCGCAGGACATCCCCTTCGGTCTTGGCGAGCCCGCCGAGCGCCGCGAAAATCGAGGCATTTCCCCATTTTTCGAATTGAAAGTCCCGGTCGCCGCTAACCCATAGAGAGAAGTCGGTACTGCCGCTCCCCTGAAGCCGCGCACTGTTCCCGGTAGGAAACTTCACCAGCCCCCGCAACGCCAACGCCGTTCGATCCGTCCTGTACAGCTGGGTCCCGGCGGTGAGCCGGAGGTCACCAATGCCTGTGCTGGAATTGGTCAACCGCAGCCGGGTATCCCCGTCCTTTTCATACTGGTACAGCAGCCGGTCCCGCGGCTCGTCCGGTCTGCCGCCGTTGGGAAGATGGAAGAAATGGTGCCACCCCTCGATAAAGCCATCCATGAAGCCCCCGCTTTGGGAGACGATGGGAAGTTCCAGCCCCGCCTCGAAGGAGTCGGAGAAACCGCGGGAGAGTGCGATCGTGGTGCGGTAGGTCTCGCCATCGAGCATGATGCTCTCCCGGTTGGTCTCACTGTGGGCGAAGTCGTTGGCCAGGTCGAAGGCCAGCCGCGCCTCGTTCTCGCCAGGGAGGAGGAGCTTCGCCCGCCCCGGGGCGGGCAGCCCGTAGATCTGCACGACCGGGCTCATGTTGAAGGTGTTGAAGGGGGTGATCTCGGCAGCAAGGAGCGGGCGAGAGACAGCAATGAGCAGGGTGAGGACAAAGGCCCTGATGACATAGTTGCAGGTGAATGAGGGGAGGTTCTTTATTATTGTCATAAGCCGTCTCAAGCAACTATTTGGTTAAAAGAGTGGCGCCACCGGATGAAGGAAATTCGCCTCAAAGGATGCCTCAGTAGTGACAGTTTGTAAAGCCTCGACGACGACAGGAGTGGATCGGTACAGTCACTACTTGAAATTTATTTATCTTTGTGTCAGTACTTTGAGATAGAAAGCGTCGCAGATAGTGGTGGTAAGGTGGGTAAAAGAGAGAGCTCTTCGATAGGGCGAGGCAAAACAGGAAAGGCTGGTCCCCAGCCGGAAAGGTGTTTTTTATGCACGTAATCGAATCAGCCACGGTGGAGTCGGCTAACAAAATGGCAATGCTGCGCACCCTGGACATCCAGCTGCGGGAGATCGGCTCTACCCATGCGACCGTCCAGGTCACCGTCAATGATTTCCATCGAAACTATTTCGGAGGGGCCCACGGCGGGTTGATCGCCACCCTTGTCGATACCGTTTCTTTCTTCCCGCAGCCGCTACTACCGTCGGGCAAATCCTGCACCACGACTAATCTTAATGTCAGCTACGTCAGGCCCGCGGCAGTGGGGGATCTCCTCACCGCGCGCTCCGAGCTTGCACATATGGGGCGGCGAACGGCGAGCCTGACGGTGACCGTGACGAACCAGAACGACAAACTCGTCGCCCACGGCACCGTATCGATCATGCTGACCTAGAAGGCTTCGCCAGGTCCTTTTAACCGCTCAATGCCAGAGGAACCAGGCGCCGCCGCACATTGAGCTGTAGAGGATGAGCCCGGAAGGGCTGGAGAGGGCGACCTTCACATCCTGCCCGGAGGGGACGGAGCTGTAGCAGAAGAGATAGATGGCGCCGTACATGAGCAGGGTGTGCTGGAGATCGGCACGAAACCAGCTCCACCAGTGGCGGTAGA